>JAPKDT010000042.1 GCA_028822475.1 SAR324 cluster bacterium | reverse complement strand
TCCCACGCTTCATCACTTTGTTCCATCTCTCGTTTGTGCATTGACCAGCACTAGCAACACTGCCTAAAGCAAAGACTGATGTCACAACTGCCAGTAAAACACCTTTCCATGTTTTTCCTAACCATTTACTCATTTTAACTCCTTATCAATTAAATAATTTCTTGGTTTACAAAATTGTAAACCCTTGACTTTTAACCTACACAAACCATTTGTATAGGTTATCCTAGTGCAGGCTAACGATCAGCGCCTTAGTTCTAGATCCAAGCTTTTTATGGATATCCTTCAGCTAACACGCGGGATTTTGCTCACACAGATTAACCTCCACATAAATATGCTGCGAAGGGAATGTGAGCTAAAATGTTAATCTAGCTACAGTAAGAGGTACACTTATATAATTTTTATTTTCATGAGTCAAGAAATAATTGAAATTCGAGTAACTTTACAATTATTTTTTCTAAAGAGTATAGTTGTTTTTTAAAATTATGGATTTTTTAGGAAATAAAACAGGGGATATTTTGAATCTCTCCATTAATGATGAGAAAATTGGCAAAAACCGTCACACTTTTTTGCAATACTTAGGCTAAAAACAAAAATCCCACCAAAGATTGACAAAGCAACCTCGGGCGGGATTAATTTTATGGTTAAAAACTGTTTAAGATTAGTTTATTTTCTTATGATCAGACTCTGCTGGCTGACCTATCTCAATCATACGAGATTTTTTTTCTTCAGGAATGATCCTTTCAAGACTAATAGTCAGCATACCATTAATCAGATCTGCTCCCTTAATAATCACATCATCAGAGAGGGTAAAACTTCGAGAAAACGCACGCTTGGCAATTCCACGATGTAAATACTCGCCTTCTTCCTGATCCGGCTTTGAACGGATATTAAGAATACCTTCTTTGAGTTCTGCTTCCAAATCTTCTTTTGAAAATCCGGCAACAGCCATTTCGATGGTATAAACATTTTCTTCGTCTTTTCGGATATTGTAAGGTGGATATCCAGTTGCGGATTCCGATCTTTCAACATCTCCGAAAAAACGATCAAACATTGAATCAAAGCCAACGGTAATTCCGAGAGCTCTTTCAAAATCTGAAGGGGTGATGGATGAGTAACGTGCTAAATGTAACATAGTACCTCCTTAGATAAGCAAGGTGTTTACAAAATAACCTCCAACCCATAGCACTGAACTTGGAGGTGCATTACAGGGGTTACCACAATGGTCAACCCCAAACACGGTTTCTCGAACACTACGACAAAGAGCGAGAACCGAATTTTTAAATACCTATAAATTCAGCTAAAGATCTTTATTCCCTTTACCAGTAAAGAAGTCAAAAGCTTATTGCTCTTTGGAAACAGTAGTAATCTTTTCAAAAAATATTTTTCCAGCGGATACATTGGCAGTCACTTCTTGGCCGTCTTGTATTGTTCCTGACAAAATTGCTCTTGCTAGTTCAGTTTCCAGTTCCTTTTGTATAGCTCGTTTTAGCGGACGTGCTCCATAAACTGGGTCATAACCAACTTCAGCCAGAAATTCAACTGCTTCTTCAGTCAAGTTCAGATAAATATTCCGTTCATGCAAACGTTTTTTTAAGCGCTCCAGTTGAATTCTTATAATACCGCTCATGTGCTCCTGAAGTAGCGGATGAAAAACTACGCTATCATCGACGCGGTTTAAAAATTCTGGACGAAAATGCTGCCGCAGTTCCTGCATTACCATTTTCTTTTGTTCTGCATGAACTGAAGAAGCTGAAATTTCAACACTCTTTTGATTAATCAAATTTTGGCTGCCAATATTTGAAGTCATGATGACCAGTGTATTTTTAAAATCTACGGTACGACCATGTGAATCAGTCAATCTGCCATCATCTAGAATTTGCAGCAAAATATTGAAAACATCATAATGCGCCTTTTCAATTTCGTCGAAGAGCAAAACGCTGTAAGGGCGACGCCTTACAGACTCAGTCAACTGTCCTCCTTCATCAAAACCAACATAACCCGGAGGAGCGCCAATCAGTCTGGAAACTGAATGTTTTTCCATGTACTCACTCATGTCAATGCGGATCATATTTTGTTCATCATCAAACAAATATTCTGCCAAAGCCCTAGCCAGTTCTGTTTTTCCAACTCCGGTTGGACCTAAAAATATAAAACTTCCGAGAGGTCTGTTTGGGTCATTAATTCCGGAACGTGCCCTGATAACTGCATCCGAGACTAGATTAATAGCTTCGTCCTGACCTACCACACGTTGATGCAGATGCTCCGGAAGACGAAGTAGCTTTTCGCCTTCACCTTCAATAAGTTTTTGTGCAGGAATACCGGTCCAGAGAGCTACTATTTCCGCAATATCCTCGGCGTCAACTTCCTCCTTAAGCATTTGATTATTCTGTGTTTCATCAACAGTCAGTGCTGTTTCCTGCTGTCTCTCAAGTTCCGGAAGTACACCATATTCAAGACGTGCAGCTTCTTCCAGATTATAATCCTGACGTGCACGTTCAATCTGCAGACGGACTTCTTCAATTTTCTGTTTTAATTCACTCAAATCCTGTAAAGATGACTTTTCCTTCTCCCATTGCAAAGTCAAAATATCAAAGTTGTGCTGCAGTTCAGATAATTCTTTAGAAAGTTTCTTAAGTCTGTTTTTGGATGCAGAGTCTTTTTCCTTTTTCAGAGCTTCTTTTTCAATTTGCAACTGGAGGATTCTCCGTGATATCTCATCCATTTCTGCAGGCATTGAATTAATTTCAACCCTTAATTTTGAGGCGGCTTCATCCATCAAATCAATGGCTTTGTCAGGCAGAAAGCGGTCTGAGATATAACGCTGTGAAAGCGTGGCTGCAGCAATCAACGCACCGTCTTTGATACGTACACCGTGATGTATTTCATAGCGTTCCTTCAATCCTCTTAAAATTGAAATTGTGTCTTCAACATTAGGCTGATCAACCAATACCTGTTGAAACCGTCTCTCAAGTGCAGGATCTTTTTCAATGTATTTACGGTATTCATCAAGTGTTGTAGCACCAATACAGTGAAGTTCTCCGCGCGCTAGCATTGGCTTCAGCAAGTTTCCTGCGTCCATTGAACCTTCAGTTTTGCCTGCTCCGACTACTGTGTGTAATTCATCTATAAACAAAACAATATGCCCGTCTGCATCAACTACTTCTTTGAGAACTGCTTTTAAACGCTCTTCAAATTCACCACGATATTTAGCTCCTGCAATCAGGGCCCCCATATCTAGTGAGACCAGCTTTTTATCTTTAAGACTATCCGGCACATCATTGCGTGCAATACGTTGGGCTAATCCTTCAGCAATCGCCGTTTTTCCAACACCTGGTTCACCGATCAAAACCGGATTGTTTTTGGTCCGCCGTGAAAGTACTTGAATTACTCTGCGGATTTCGTCATCCCGGCCGATAACCGGATCAAGTTTTCCGTCACGTGCCAGTTGACTTAGATCCGTTCCATATTTGTCCAGTGCTTCATATGTTTCTTCTGGGTTTTGACTCGTTACCCGTTGACCTCCACGGACAGCATTTATGGTATCCATTAAACGTTCACCGATCACACCCATCTCATTCAATACTTTACCTGCAGGTCCCTTATTTCCTTCCGCACATAAGGCCAGTAAAAGATGCTCAACACTGATGTATTCATCCTCCATTTTTTTGGCTTCATCTTCAGCTCCAACTAATGCCTGATTCATTTCTCCACTAGTGCTTACTCTACCGACTGAACTTCCGCTCATCGTCGGTAAAGCTTGCAAAGCTTTTTCTAATGAATTTGCAAAATTTAAGGAATTTAGCTCCATTTTTTCAAATATTCTTGGAACAAAACCATTTTCCTGAGAGGCGAGGGCATTCAAAAGATGAAGCGTGGACAACTCGGAGTTTTTACGACGAACTGCGTCACTATGTGCATTTTCCAAGGCTGAAAGAGATTTTTCTGTAAATTTTTGAGTATCCATGCAACCTTTGTTTTTGTGGCTAAAATAACTTTAGCACTCACTATACTAGAGTGCTAACAATTTATCAAGCAAATTATTTGCACGAGATTTTTCATTTATTTGCAGAAGAATAACAGGAAATAAATATTTTTTTATTAGGCTGACTTTTTATTATACAAAGCCAAAACGACAATAAAAATAAACAAATCAGCGGAGTGGAATCTGTAGCAGAAAGAGTTAAGCAGGCGGCAATAAATTTATTTCAAAATATTACTATTATTTTAAAATTCCTGCTTGAATTCTGTAAGGGAAGTCTGTATCTTTTGAGGTCACGCCCCGGAGCGAATATGGAAGAAATCCCAGGTCATGCTAGGCTCAGGATTATAATTCATGAATTCGTTTACGGATTCAAGTGGCGGAGCCACTCTCCGGGGTCTTTTTATATATGAGCAACAAGCGTGCCTTGTAACTTGTATCAATAATTCGAGTAAATCCTACCCTTTATTATTTTCTGCTGTTCTGCTATAATTATAAGGTTTTTGCTCTTCTTCGTGAATTTTCACAAATTTGCTGTATATATATCTGCCATTCCTCTGTTGAACTGAATGGTGACTTTTATTGAGAGCATCATTTTTAACTGACTAAGATGGCAAAGTTGTACTTTTATTATTCCGCGATGAATGCGGGGAAAACGACGACTCTCCTCCAGTCAGCCTATAATTACCGTGAGCGTGGAATGAACACGCTGGTTCTCAAGCCCTCAATAGATGATCGTCACACTGCACCCGTTGTACGTTCTCGGATTGGACTGGAATCAAATGCTGTCTGTTTTAAGACTGAGGATGATTTGCTTGAGTTAATTGAAAATAAACACAAAAAAAAACCTTTGAGTTGTGTTCTGCTGGATGAAGCACAATTTTTGACTAAAAGTCAGGTTTTTGCATTGGGTGAGGTAGTGGACGAACTAGGAATTCCGGTGTTGGCCTATGGTTTGCGTACAGATTTTAAAGGCGAACTATTTGAAGGAAGTTTACATTTACTTGCTTGGGCAGACGAATTATTAGAAATCAAGACGGTCTGCCACTGTGGGAAAAAAGCAAATATGGTTTTGCGTCTTGATGAAAATGGGGCGACTTTAAAGTCAGGTCAGCAAATTCAAATCGGTGGAAACGACAGCTACGTTTCTGTTTGCCGAAAACATTTTAAATCAGCAGAGAGCACTAATCAGTCTGCATGAAAACTGAGCATCTGCTACTTTGTTGAATTGGACAGGCTGAAGTATAGTCATAATGAAAAAGTCCTTATCAACAAAAACTTATAATCTATTTAACAAAAGATAAAATTGAATAATGTTGCGATCGCCGGTGCAACCGGTGCTGTTGGCAGGGAATTCCTGAAATTGATGGAAGCCCGCGATTTCCCAATTAATAATCTAAAACTGCTTGCTTCCGAACGTTCAGTTGGAAAAACACTTGAGTTCCGCGGTGAGAAAATCACTGTTGAAGAACTGAAACCAAATTCATTTAAGGGAGTTGATTTAGCTTTTTTTTCTGCAGGGAAAAGCCGCAGTAAGGAATTTATGCATCATGCAGTTGATGCAGGAACAGTGGTGATTGATAACAGCAGCGCTTTCAGAATGGATCCGGAAGTTCCTTTGGTGGTTCCGGAAATTAATCCGCATATGGCCTTCAAACACAAAGGTATAATAGCTAATCCAAACTGTTCAACCATCCAGATGGTAGTTGCGCTTAATCCGCTGCATAAGGCCGCAACAATCAACAGAGTAATTGTTTCCACTTATCAATCAACTTCCGGAGCAGGCGCAAAAGGGATGAGCGAATTGCTCAACCAGACACGTGCCTTTGCCAACAATGAACCCCTGGAAGTTTCCGCCTTTCCTGCGCAGATCGCTTTCAATCTCTTTCCTCATGTAGATGTTTTTCTAGAAAACGGTTATACAAGGGAGGAAATGAAAATGGTAAATGAAACGCAAAAAATCATGGATGCGCCTGAAATGAAAATTTCTGCAACCTGTGTGAGAGTTCCTGTTTTACGTGCACATTCAGAAGCAGTTTGGATTGAGACTGAAGATAAGTTAACTGCACAGGAGGCACGTGAAATTCTCGAAAGTTCACCTGGAATAATTGTAAAGGACGAACCGGTTGCTGGCGGTTATCCAATGCCGTGGGATGCGAATGAAACTACAGAGACATATGTAGGACGTATCCGGGAAGACTTATCACATCCAAAAGGACTTACATTCTGGGTGGTTGCGGATCAGCTTTATAAAGGTGCAGCTCTTAATTCTCTGCAAATTGCGGAAGTTCTTGCAGCTGGTTAGTTATAACGACTCTGACTGAAAACCATTCCATTTTTACAGTAGATTTTAAACTGGGAGATGATAGAAATTATATGCGAATATTTTTTCCCTTCAAATACCTGTTTATAATTCTTCTCTTGAGCTTATCTGTCGCTGAAGTTACTGCTCAAAGTGAGAATCCTGCGATTGCCACTCTGCTCGACGTGGATGGTACTGTTAAGGTTTTCAACGAAAAATCCCCTAAGGGCAGGCACGGTAGTCATGGAATGCTGTTGTTCGCCGGAAATAAAATCCTCACATCTGCTAAGTCCAAAACAACTGTAGAATACAGAGACGGATCAAGAGTACGTTTGTTTCAAAATTCAACACTCGTTTTGAACTTATCTTTAGAACAATCCACTATTAAGCGCACTTTTAAATTTCAGCTGACACTTAAAAGCGGCTCTCTGCGAGGACGTTTTGTGAAAGGTCTTCAACGTACAAAAATCCGTACACCTACTGCTATTATAGGAATCAAAGGTACTTCCGTCCGTATCTCTGAGAATAATAATAAAGCTACTGTTTCGTTGACTGAAGGTCAGGTAGAGGTCAGTAACCTTTCTTCCAAAGCAATCTTAAATCCAGGTCAGTGGTTGACTGATTTTGATCGTAATACAGATTTAACTCAAAATGTGGTACAAACACCAAATTTACTTTCTCTTAAAAGCGCTGAATATGAGTTAGATTTTCGGAACGGCAAATCAAAGCAGCTGGATTTCAGTGTTCAACTGCAGAACAGCATCAGCAGGAAGTCAGTAAAACGCAGCGGAAAGGTCATCTTTGAAAGTGATTACAAATACATTCGCCTGCCTAAACGTTTTTTATTGAATGAACAGGGATTCGCACGAGTAGTAATTGGTCTTGATCCGCCAAGTTTAACAGACCCGGAATTTATGGGACTTATCACCATACGTGCCTTCATGGATGGAGAAGGTTTTGATGATGTCAACGAGGGGCATCTGGTGTTGAAAATTCTCAATTTAGGTCAGAATCGCACACTCCTGATTGATCCAGACAAAGGAGTGAGCAAAAAATAAGACTGATATTTTCATCACTTGCGTAACATAATCAGGTGTTCCCACTTACCGGATTCTCCAAAATCCTGACGCAAATTAGCATCAAATATTTCACGCTGAACTGAAGCACTTCCCATTACTTTCCAGCCAACACTGTCAGAGTATTTTTGTGTAAAGTCCAAACCACTGACACGTTCACCGCTTTCCAGCCAGTCACCTAAGTGCAGATAACAAACTCCCTCTTCTGCAGTCCAGCGACGTAATTTAAGCATAAATTCTCGAAATACCTGTTTCCACTGTCTCGAAGTATAATTACGGGTTGTGATTTCTCCTGTAAACATTTGTTCTGCAGGAAAATCAAGCCACTTCATCCGGAGGTCATGCAGTTCAAGATAATCATAAGTTCCTGGGAAAGGTGGACTCGTAATTGTACAGTCGATCGAATTTTCTGCTGGACCTTCAAGTGTTGAAATATTCTCGTTCCAGATTGTTGCAGGAGATGTTTTAGGGATTTTTTTGGCCAGTTCAAGTTGATTTTTGAGCAATTCCTGGGTTTTTCGCTCCATCCATTTTCCAACTGCTCCTTTTGGAAAAGATGGAGGTTTGGTGAATGTAGAAGTCTCTGAAATTTTATTGGAGAATTTAACAATCAAACTTGAAAACACCGCACGTAAAGTATCACGTTCATATGCACTACGTAGATTTTCAATACCATCAATCCAGTGTAAAAGTTCAACAAACAGATACGGTGGGTGAAATTTATTCAGCCAGTTAATATTAGAACGCTGCACGCTCCGTTTTTCAAAACTTCTGGTCTTGACGCGTTCGTTCACATTCACAAATGCCTGCCAGACACGGACCGCATTTTTTTCTGAAATCCAGCGGCAGCGTTCCTTCGCTACCATATTAGCGACAGGACTTAGATCATTTCCCAGTACTTGATGCTGCCACAATAAACCTTCCAGTAAAACAGTACCTCCGCCCATAAAAGGATCAAACACTTTACTGCCGGCAGGAAACTGCTTGAGCAATAATTTCGGTAAATCCGGATGAAAACGCCCGGGGTAAGGATGGAAACCATGAGTGACATCATATAAATTTCGAGCATTTTCCGGAATCCGCAGTGCCTCAAGCATGAGTTTTCCCTGTTCACCAAAAGATTCACTGCTCATGTGCTTTTGAGATGCAGACCTCCGCTGTTTTAAAAATTTATTTGTTTTAGGTGGAGGACCAAAAGTGTGTTCATCTTCAGTTTTACTCCAAACATTGCTCTGTCTTTTCCAGGGAAGTTGAGAAAAAGATTTTTCTGTCAGTATTTCTTCCTCAGAGAACGTTGAATTTTCTCCACCTTTGTACTTTGAAGCTGTTGATCCAGTAAAAGTTGAATCTCTTCCGCCTTTGTACTTTGAATCTGTTGACCCTGAATACTTTGAATCTCTTCCTACTTTGTATTTTGAATCTCTTGATCCTGAAAACGTTGACTCTCTTTCGCCTTTGTACTTTGAATCTGCTGCATCCGTTTCTAGCGGTTTTGTCGATTTTCTTCTTACGCCAATGGGCTTTTTAGTAGCAGCTGTAGGATTGGTTTTTACGGAGTTTGGACTAGAAACAGCACTTTCGTTCATTTTTTCAGCTTCTTTTTTCATTTTTTTCTGATAATTTTTTTATAAATTCAGTCACTGTATTTATTTTTAGGTTAGCCTTGCTGGTTGCTAAAAACGTAGTGCCGACAATCAATAATCCACCAAGCATAGTTTGCAATGATGGAGTTTCTCCCAGCAGAAATAGTGCAAACACAATGGCAAAGACTGGTTCCAAACCGGCAATCAGCAAACTTGCAACCTGGGCCTGAACGTGGCGCAAGCCGTTAATCAACAAGGTGTGCCCTCCAACTGTACAAATCACACCAAGAATGAACAGTAATCCCCAGTCTCTTCCGCTGATTATCCATGATTCAGACAAAGACCACGGAAGAAGCACCAACGCGGCAAAGCCATTTTGCCAGCAGGTAAGCAACAATGGTGAATGATTACGCACGTGGACGCGATTCAGCAGAGTAAGTACAGCAAAACCAAATCCTGCTCCAAGTCCCCACAACATTCCCTTTAAAACTGAACCGGAAATAATCGAACTTGGATCCTCTGATGACGTGGCCATCATCGCTAATCCGCAAATCACAATCAATGCCGCAAACAGATTTTTACGCTTCAATACTTCTTTGAAAAAAAGCGGTTCCAGCAGAGTCGTGAATAAAGGGTAACTTGCAAAAGATAGTAATCCAATTGCTACAGTTGAAACTTGAATTGCTTCAAAAAAAGCAATCCAGTGTACTCCAAGGATAGTTCCACTGAGCATCAGCCAGAGCCATTCACGATAATCCCGGAAAAATATTTTTTTACGCATAACGAACAAAGCAATCAGCAGTGTTCCAAAGGCAAAAATAGTCCTTCCCTGTACAATCAATAATGGAGTAAGAGTTAAGAATTTGCCAAACAGGCCGGTCAAACTAACAAACGGCAGGGCGACCAAAACGCTGATAACTCCGTTACGGTGCGACGTTGAAGCGCTGATGGAATTTGACATTGATCAGAGAATTAAGCTGCTTTTCTGGTACGTAAATGGACCCGTAAAATAGTAATTGCCGCAGGTGTCATGCCAGCAATACGGTTGGCTTGTCCAAGCGTGTCAGGTTTTGATTTAGCTAATATTTCAAGTACTTCCCGTGAAAGTCCTGGAATTTTGGATAATTGTAGTTCTTCCGGAAGAGCAATCCTGTCGAGTTGGTTAATGTGTTTTAATTCCTGATCCTGTCTTGACAAATAACCTGCATACTTGATAGCTATTTCCACTTGTTCCCGCACTACATCTGCATATTCGTTCCAGTCTATTTCACCGCCGATGGAATCACAGTCTCGTATACGTTCAATATTTAGTTTTGGACGTTTCAATAAATCAGCAAGCTTTGCCGCTGTTTTGAGAGGTGATTCTCCAAGCTGCTGCAATTCTTGCTGAACTGCTGGAGTAGGTGTAATCCTTTTTGCTTTTACCAATCCTGACAGCTTATTAATTTGCAGTTGTTTCTGCTGAAACTGCTGATAACATTTTTCTGGCAGAACTCCCAGTTCCCAGCCTTTTTGACTTAAGCGTGAGTCAGCATTGTCTTCGCGCAAATGCAGTCTGTATTCTGCTCTTGAAGTGAACATCCGATATGGTTCTATTACTCCACGTGTGATCAAATCATCTATCATCACTCCAATATATGCTTCATTTCTCTGCAAGATAAAGGGTTCTTTTTTTCGTACTTTTAAAACCGCGTTTATTCCTGCCATCAAACCCTGCGCAGCTGCTTCTTCATAACCTGTCGTACCGTTTATTTGTCCTGCAAGATATAAGTTTTTGACCGCTTTTAATTCGAGTGTCGCTTTCAGTTGAGTTGGATCGAGCATATCGTATTCGATTGCATAACCAGGTTCAATGATTTCAACTTTTTCAAGACCCTCGATGCTGCGTAAAAATTCAACCTGAACATCGGTCGGCAAACTGGTGGACAGTCCATTGGGATAAATCATCAAACTATCTTCTGCATAACCCATCGGCTCCATGAAAACCTGGTGCCGATTTTTATCTGCAAACTTGACTATTTTATCTTCAATTGAAGGACAGTATCGGGGACCGATTCCTGTTATTTCACCACCGTAAAGTGCGGACTTCCCAAGATTATTTTTGATTATCTGATGCGTACGTTCATTTGTGTAGGCAATATGACACGGCACCTGCGGCAGTAATATTTTTGAATTCCAGAATGAAAACTTTTTTGGTTGTTCGTCTCCAGGCTGTAAACCAAGTTGACTCCAATCAATACTGCGTTTGTCAAGTCGCGCGGGAGTCCCTGTTTTCATCCGTCCCAGTTTCAAAGACTGATTCGCGAGTGAAAGTGATAATTTTTTTGCTGAAGGCTCCTCCACTCTTCCGGCATCGACACGTTCTTTTCCGCGGTGAATCAGACCATTGAGAAATGTTCCTGTGGTGATAATAACTGTTTCCGCAAAATGCTCTTCATTTTCAGTACGCAGACCGATCACCTGATTACCTTGAAATAATAAATCCTCTGCCAGACCTTCAACAATTTTGAGTCCGGACTGACTCTCCAGAATCTTCCGCATGACTGTTTTATAAGCCAAAAAATCTGACTGACAGCGTGATCCTCGCGTAGCTGCACCACGGGAAGCATTGAGCACACGAAACTGAATTCCTGTCGCATCGGCTACCTTTCCCATTTCTCCGCCCAACGCGTCAATTTCCTTAACCAGATGTCCCTTGCCGATTCCGCCAATTGCTGGATTACAAGACATTTGCGCAATCGTATCTTGTGACTGAGTAACGAGCAGGGTCTTTGCTCCCATTCTCGCTGCTGCCAAGGCTGCTTCACAACCGGCATGTCCTCCGCCAATCACAAGGACGTCATGTTTTTTTTGGTC
>JAPKDT010000323.1 GCA_028822475.1 SAR324 cluster bacterium | reverse complement strand
GCAATTGATTTAAAAAACGGACGCTGTGTTAGACTCCTCCAGGGAGAAGCAGACGCTGAAACCGTCTACTCTGATGACCCTGCCTCCATGGCCCGTTCCTTCGAAGATGCTGGTGCAAAACGTTTACATCTGGTTGATTTAGACGGAGCATTTCAGGGAAAAGGTGCTAATTTAGCCAGTATTCGTTCAATTTTAAAAAACATTTCAATACCGGTCCAGTTGGGTGGCGGGTTACGTAACTTTGAAAATATTGAACAAATGTTTGACCTTGGAGTTTCGTCAGTCATAGTCGGGACAATGGCGGTCAAGAATCCGGATATGCTGGAGGAAGTTATTCAGTATTTTTCCGGAGAGAAAGTTATTCTTGGTATAGACGCACGTAACCGTAAAGTTTCAATAGAGGGTTGGCAAGAAGGAACTGAAATTGACGATGTCGAGTTTGCTCTGCACTGGAAAAAGCTTGGTATTCAAAGAATCGTTTTTACAGATATTGCCCGTGACGGTATGTTAAACGGACCAAATTTGGAAGCACTTGGTGATTTTGCCCGGCGTACTGGATTAAAAATTGTTGCATCCGGTGGAGTTTCTTCAATGGAGGACCTCGAACTACTTAAAACTCTGGAAGAGGACGGTGTAGATCAAGTAATCAGCGGAAAAGCAATTTACGAAGGAAAACTTGATTTAAAGGAAATATTCAAATGTTAGCCCGCCGCATTATTCCATGTCTCGATATAAAAGCAGGCCGTGTGGTCAAAGGCACCAGTTTTGTCAATTTACGTGATGCAGGCGATCCTCTGGAGCTTGCTCAGCGATATAATGAACAGTCTGCAGATGAACTAGTTTTTCTTGATATCGCTGCTTCCAGCGAAAATCGTGGGACAACAATCGAACTTGCAACACGCTTGGCACGTGAATTGTTTATACCTTTTACTATAGGTGGTGGAATTTCAACGCTTGATGATATACACGCTCTTGTAACAGCAGGTGCAGATAAAGTGTCTGTAAATTCTTCGGCGATCCGTAACCCTAAACTCATTACAGAAGGTGCCCGGCGTTTCGGTTCACAATGTATTGTCGTGGCAATTGATGCCAGAAAACGAGATTTGAAGACACAACAACATCAGTCTGCAGGCAAAATCTCAAAATGGGAAGTCTTCAGTCACGGTGGTAGCCGCTCTACAGGCCTGGACGCAGTTGCCTGGGCCAGTGAAATGGAGTCACGCGGTGCAGGAGAAATATTATTAACCAGCATGGATGCAGACGGTCACCAGGATGGATTTGAACTAGAATTAACCGCCGCAATAAGCGGTACCCTCAACATACCTGTCATTGCATCAGGTGGTGGAGGTACTTTTGAACATTTTCGAGACGCGCTGACGATTGGCAAGGCTGATGCTGTTTTGGCAGCATCAGTTTTTCATTATGGGAAATATACTGTATCTCAAGTAAAAGAATATCTCAGTGAAAATTCAATCCCCGTCCGTAAAGTGTAATGTTCTCTTAGATTAACGGAATTATGACTTATATTACTGATAATTACCGCTTTGCGAAGTTAGCCTCGATAGCTCTACTTACCCTTATTATCAGCAGTTCCGCTGATGTGTCTGCTTATGAAGAAAAGCAGGTGCGTACTATTAACAAACGTGTCTGGTCCATTATCAAGGGAAAAGTAAAATTAGACAAATCCGCTTATACTGTATCGAGAGTCAGGAAAATAATTCCAAAAGTTGAACTGATAGAACCAACTCCACCAAATGGAAACGACAGATTACCTGCCGCAAATCTTAAAAGTATGTCACTTTCTCGAGCAGATTATTTTAGAATAAATGATCAAAAGGAAAAACCAAATTTTTCAACAGGGGCTAAGGGTAGCTCTAAAGCCTTTCTTGAAAATCATAATGCTGTTAGAGATTTTTGTAATAAAAACAGTGTGTCCCCCTTTTGTAACTATAAACCAACAAATAAATACTTTGGCCTTACCCCCAAAAAAAAAGCCTCCGAAGAAAATTCAGAAGAACGAAACATTTCACATAAGAATAATGAATCAAATAAATTTATTGAAAATTTAATAAAGCAGTCAAACAACTGACAACAGATGGCTGCAAATTATCAAAAGTTGTTCAGACTGGCGGATACACTTTCGATGCGTGAAATGGATAGACACGCACTTGAAGATTTGGGAATTGAAGGATTAGTCTTAATGGAAAACGCGGCACGGAGTGT
>JAPKDT010000322.1 GCA_028822475.1 SAR324 cluster bacterium | reverse complement strand
TCATGGCCATCCGTGCCGCTGTATCTTCCGGAATTAACATTACCTACAAAATTTTGTTCAATGACGCAGTCGCAATGACTGGTGGTCAGGGTTTTGACGGGCCACTGTCGGTTCAGAGCATTATTCAGCAAATGTTCGCGGAAGGTGCCAAACAGGTGACTGTAGTAAGCGATGATCCAGACAAGTTTACTCAAAGTTCCGGAATTCCAGCAAACGTGAAAGTCTATGACCGCAAGGAACTTGATTTTGTACAGCGCGAAATGCGTGAAATTGAGGGTGTGACTGTACTAATTTACGAACAGGTTTGTGCGGCGGAAAAACGAAGGCGCCGGAAACGTGGGATAATTCCTGACCCACCGCGTAGAATTTTCATCAATGACGATGTCTGTGAAGGCTGTGGGGACTGCGGGGTTAAATCGAATTGTGTCTCAGTTTTGCCGCTTGAAACTCAGTTTGGACGTAAACGTGTGATTGATCAGTCTGCCTGTAACAAAGATTACAGTTGTGTTAACGGATTGTGCCCTAGTTTTGTGAGTGTGGTCGGTGGAAAAATGCGTAAAAATTCTCTTTCAGTAAATCTTAACGAAACTTGGAGTTCTTTACCTGATCCTGTACTTCCGCAAATAAACGGTACTTATAACATCGTTTTGACTGGTGTAGGAGGCACAGGACTTGTCACGATCGGAGCATTACTGGGCATGGCCGCACACATTGAAAAAAGAGGTGTCGGCATTCTTGACATGATCGGACTGGCTCAAAAAGGTGGGGCGGTTTTATCTCATCTGCGTATCGGAAACAGTCCGGAAGATATACATTCTCCACGGATTGCATCTCAGGGCGCGGATTTGGTGATAGGTGGTGATTTGGTGGTGACAGGTGGTCAAAAAACTCTTTCTGTGATTAAATCCGGACATACTAAACTTGTGGTTAACAGCTATGAGTTGATTACTGGTGATTTTACTAAAAATGCGGATATGCTTTTTCCAAGCCTTAAAATCAAGCAATCCATTCTGGCAATTGCCGGAAAAGATCAGACAGAATTCCTGGATGCCTCACAACTGGCGACAGCGCTGATTGGAGACACGATTGCAACCAATATTTTTATGTTGGGTTTTGCCTATCAACGTGGACTGATTCCGCTGGAACAAAGTTCTATTGAAAAAGCAATGGAAATAAATGGGTTGTCAGTTGAAGGCAACAAACTGGCATTTCTCTGGGGACGTCGAACAGCACATGACGGTAAGCGTGTTAGCGAGATAACCGCCTCTATCGTGGCAGGATTTGGTCTTAAAGATCCGCCCGAAGGTTTGGATGAACTAATCCAGCACCGTGCGGATGTATTGAGGGATTATCAAAACAAAGCGTATGTTCAGCGCTATCTGCATTTAGTGGAACGGGTACGGACACTTGAAATTGACCGTGTTCCAGGAAGGACAGAATTTACCGAAGCAGTGGCCTCTTATTATTTTAAATTACTGGCATACAAAGACGAGTATGAAGTTGCCCGTCTTTACACGAACGGTGATTTTATGAAAAAGATAAAGGGGCGTTTCGAGGGTGATTATAAGCTGAAACTGCATTTGGCGCCACCTTTGTTCTCGCGCCGTAATGCTCATACCGGAGAGCCGGTCAAAACCGCTTATGGACCGTGGATTCTTTCTGCGATGAATTTACTGGCACGTTTCAAGTTTTTGCGTGGAACTGCTCTTGATCCATTCGGAAAGACCGCGGAAAGGAAAATGGAGCGCCGTTTGATTCGGGAGTATGAACAAACAATTGAGGAACTTTTGCCAGCACTATCCAAGAAAAATCACGCTCTGGCTGTTGAAATTGCAAGAATTCCGGAACAGATTCGCGGTTATGATCTGGTCAAACAAAAACACGTTGAAACCGCAAAGTCGCAGGAGAATGAACTGCTGAAGGAATTTAGATCAGCTGTGGGAAATTCCACGGCCCTGAAAAGTGCTGAAACAGTCAACTGATTCTGCTGAGTTTAATTACAGAGGATTAAACTGTGACTCAGACTTTTACCGACTACATCAGCCTGTAACTTGCTGATTCCTACAGTATGTTTCATTGAGTTGAGCAATCGTTTCAGTGATAGTTCAATTATGAGGTAGTTTCAGTTTTCAGTTTTAACGCGTTTATATATTTACCGTTACGCAGTATCCAAAACACAGAGATATCTGTGATTGACGCAAGGATGATTCCTCCTCCAAAGAGTGTCATTACAGATGCTTC
>JAPKDT010000321.1 GCA_028822475.1 SAR324 cluster bacterium | reverse complement strand
TTGGAACTAATCCCGCAGTTGATCTTTACATCAGGAATCAGCGTCTGAAAGCAGAGCAAGTTGGAATTATCTTTGAAGAAAAAGAATATCCGTATTATATTTCAGCCAATGAACTACAGGAAGAAATTACCAATTTCAACGAGGATCAAAAGTTACTGGCATCTTTTTACAGCGCCCTCTTCCGGAAAGTATTCCCATTAAAACTCTGCAGAAAGCCATTCATCCACTCAAAGACGTTTAGGGAATGCACCCTACGTCTATTGGAAACATTGTCTACAACGAACTGGAGCTCGGTCCATGCACGGCCATGGCTTCCGTAGAATTGTTGAGACGCACCGGTCAGGATTTGAAGGGACTGGATGTAGTTGTTATTGGGCACTCAGAAATTGTGGGTGAACCGATTGCTTTCCTTTTGCTGGCAGAAGGAGCGACGGTGACAGTCTGTCATCATATGACTAAAGATGTGGCAGATCATTCACGACGTGCTGATGCGGTTTTTGTAGCAGTTGGAAAACCCAATCTCATCACGGCGGATATGCTCAAATCCGGAGCAACTTTGATAGATATCGGCATTAACCGTGTTACAGATGAACAGGGGAAAAGCAGAATCGTCGGGGACAGCGATTTCGATTCCTGTTCCGCAAAGGCCGGCTGGATAACGCCAGTACACGGCGGAGTTGGCCCAGCAACAGTTTCCTACCTCATGTGCAACACTGTTTCAGCAGCACAAAGACTGAAGTCACATTATGAAGCGCAATTTCAGAACACCGTTGACTCTACATTTTAATAAATTTCTAATTTCAATGAACCAGAAATGCAAAGCAACATTTTTACTCAAGCGGAAACTTACAGTCAAAGCCGCCTGCCGGTTGATCAAGCATCAACTTTAATTCCTGCTGCATACACAACTCCAGAGTTTTTTGCTCTGGAGCAGGAAAAGGTGTTTTCCAATGGATGGGTTGCGGCAGGTTGTTTACCTCAAGTCAGCAACCCAGGAGACATCCTGGTGACGGAAGTGGCCGGACGTTCGATTTTGATTATACGTGACAAAACGGGAAAGCTGGGAGCTTTTTATAATGTCTGTCGTCATCGTGGTTCAAAGTTGCTTGAGGAAAGCTGTAAAAATAAAAGCATCCGTTGCCCTTATCACGCATGGGTGTATGGACTCGATGGAAAATGTTTAGGAACGTCAATGTTTCAAAACAAGAAATCCGTCGACAGCCCCTCTTCCTCAGCCAAAACCACTGAAATACTGGATATAAACAGATTTGACAAAAAAGATTATGGGCTCTTACCAGTAACAGTTCAGAGTTGGGGATTTTTGATTTTCGTTAACCTGAGTTCGAAACCTACAGAACTTGAGGAATGGCTAGGAGATTTGCCTGAAAAATTTCAGTCACATGGTTTGGAAAACTGGAAAATTTCCGGAGTTAAGAATTACGATGTGGGCTCCAATTACAAATTAATTGAAGAAAATTTCATGGAGTATTACCACCTGCCTTTCGTGCATCCAGAACTCACAAATGTCTCCCGAATGGAAGATCACCACCGTAGTCAGGGAGCAGGCATGTATGCTGGAATGCTGACTACTCCTGTCTCAAGGGATGTGGATTCTGTCTGGCTTAATCTTCCTCCGGTAGAAGGTTTAGACGAAGAGCACCGGAAAGCAGCTTATCACATTTGTATTTTCCCTAATGTCACATTCACCATCTTGCCTAATCATGCTTTTTGTATGATCACAGACCCAATTCGTGCTAACCAAACCAGAGAACGGACTTTTCTGCTCACACCTCCTGAAACCTTGGACAATGACTCTCATGACGCGCAGTTTAAGGAATTGACGACATTTTGGGACATGGTGAATACCCAGGATTTGGGAATAGTAGAACGTGTTCAAGCTGGCTTGAGCAACACAGCTTTCACCGGAGGACGTATGTGTTACGAGTTCGAGGAACCTCTGCATCGTTATCAAAACTGGCTGGCAGACAGGATGTGCGGTATTCATCGTGTACCTCCAGGGGACTAGGACTTCATCAAATCCATTATGCCGGGATTATTTCAAGTAATTAAAGAACACTGTTTGAGATGAGTCGAAGCTAGCATCTGAGTTTAATGTTAACTTCGACTCTCATTCAACACCATGGAAGAGTCTAAGCTTCAGGAGTTCGCAGCCTTTGATGTAAAACGAAAGGACAATTTTAGAATCATTGATAATGACTTTCACACACTCGATATTTTAACTTTACTATCTTCCGG
>JAPKDT010000320.1 GCA_028822475.1 SAR324 cluster bacterium | reverse complement strand
GTACAATTGTAGCCACCATTGGTTTACTTTACGTGATTCAGTCAGTTACGCTGATGGTTTTTGGTCCGGAAGCACGGGCAGTTGAATCACCTTTGTACTTTCGGATCCAGTTTCCCTGGTTCGGCTATTCCGGATATAAACTGATAGTAGCTGGAATGTCAGCGTTGTGTCTGCTTGGTGTCTGGCTATTGATGATACGAAGTAAACTCGGACTCTATATGCGTGCAACTCAACAGGATATTGAAATTGCAAAAACCTGCGGTGTACCCACCCAAAAAATATATGCAGCTGTGTTTGCCCTCGGCGGTGGATTAGCCGCATTGGCCGGTGTGTTCGTAGTTCCAATTCGTCAGGCAGATCATCTGATGGGATTGGAACCGCTTCTGCTTTCATTCATTGTGGTAATCATCGGAGGTCTCGGAAGTATTCGTGGTACTATTGTAGCGGCTTTTATCATAGGCATCAGCGATGGTATTATCTCGGTTTTTTATGAACCGACTTTAGCCAAAATGCTGGCAACCTTGTTTGTGGCAATGGTCCTCGTCCTGAAGCCAAGCGGACTTTACGGTGAGGAAGTGGTATGAGAAAAAAATCTTTAGTTTACTCACTTTTTTTTCAGGTCGGAATTTTGTTACTGCTTTTTGTTCTGCAATTCATTCTGCCGACTTATCACCACAGCAGCGTTTCCAAAATAATGGTGCTGGCTTCTTATGCGGTCGCCTATAATTTTTTGTTGGGCTATACCGGTTTAATGAGTCTCGGACATGCGATGTTTTTTGCCGCCGGAATGTATGCGGCAGGATTAGGAATTTATTACCTGGAACTTTCCGCCCTCGGTGGTTTACTTTTTGGTGCGGGATTTACTCTGGTGATTTCACTGATATTCGGCCTGTTTGCCCTCAGAACAAGCGGAGTCTCTTTTCTGATAGTAACCCTGATGTTTGGTCAAACATTCTATTTATCAATTCTGTATTTCAACGAATTCACTTTCGGGCAGGATGGTTTTTCACTGGCAAAACATTTAGGAAAATTAGTTATATTTAACAAGGAATATCTTTATAGCAATCCTGACATCCGCTACAATTTTGCGTTGATTTTGTTGACTGCCTACTTATTGATCTCGACCTTTATAATGTTTTCACCAGTGGGACGTACATTAATCGCAATTCGTGAAAATGAGTCCCGGACGGAGCTTTTAGGTTACAACGTCTTTTACTATAAATTATTTGCGCTCGTGCTTTCAGGCACCTTTTCCGGAATAGCGGGCGCGACTCATGCTTTGCTCTTTAGTTACGTTGGAACGACATTTGCGGAAATTCACCACTCAATCTCACCAATTCTGTGGACTCTGCTCGGCGGGGTAGGAACGGTTATTGGTCCATTTATTGGAACCGGTATTATGTTTTATCTCGTTGATTTTATCAGTGGAATAACCAGCAACTACCAGCTTGTGGTGGGGGTGGTATTGATTTTAATGATCATCTGGTTTCCAATGGGTATCATGGGAACGCTTAAACAAAAATGGATGAAATGGTTGCCGTAGAATTACTCAATACACACGGATTGACTCGGCAGTATGGAGGTCTTGTCGCGGTTGATGATGTAAACTTCAAGCTCTATCAGAACGGGATTCACGCCATCATCGGTCCAAACGGTGCCGGAAAAACCACACTCGTCAGTCTGATCTGCGGACGTACCACTCCTTCTTCAGGCAGAATCAGCTTCAAAGGAAACGACATTACAGGACTCTCTTCCGCGAAACGTGTGCAGGCCGGAATTGTTTATACATTTCAGGTCACCAGTATTTTTAGTAATTTGAGTTGTTATGAGAATGTTGCTCTGTCTGTACAAAGAAATTTGAGAGCACAGCAAAAAGGAACTTCGCTCCTCGGAAAATGGAGCATGGTCAGCGAAGCTGATATTGAACAGGCCGTTTCAAAATATCTCCTTGAAGTAGGGCTGGAAGGTGTCGAAACTCAAATCGCTGGAACTTTACCTTACGGACATCAAAAGCTGCTGGAGGTCGCCATGAGCTTGGCTGCCGGTCCAAAGCTATTGATATTGGACGAACCAACCCAGGGTTTGGCTGAAGCAGAAATTGAAAATCTGACTCAGCTGATTCGGGAAATTTCAAAATCGGTTAATGTGCTTCTGATTGAACACAATATGGAAGTTGTCTTCAATTTGGCGGAACAAGTCACTGTCATGGATAATGGTTCAATTTTGGCTGAAGGGACACCGGCAGAAATTGAAAATA
>JAPKDT010000319.1 GCA_028822475.1 SAR324 cluster bacterium | reverse complement strand
TGAGGGTCACGTCCGGAAAGGATGATACGCGTGTCTTCACGCAGCGAAGATAAATCAGGAAGTTTGCTCATTAGAGTCTATAGTACAGGTTGAGTCGATGCCGCCTCGGGTACTGTAGCGGGTTTTAATCAGTAATTCTTCAGGTTCAAGCAGCGAGTATAAATCATTGAAAATACGCGCTGTTACTCCTTCCTGGAAAATTCCCACATTACGGAAAGTCAGAAAGTAATATTTAAGCGCTTTGAGTTCAAGCAGTTTTTGTCTGGGAATATAGTCAACCCAGACTATGCCTGTGTCAGGCAGTCCGGAAAAAGGGCAGACCGCCGCAAACTCGTTCATTTGATAGCTGACACGCTGCCGTGGACCAGCATAATCAAATGTTTCCAGAAAACTAGGCTGAATTGTACTTTCATCCTCAAAATCAAAAACCCGGCCTTCTGCATAATCAATGCTAGAGGTATCCATAAAATTTCTCAATTAAGGGTTGCGTTATGTTAAAGAATAAGGATAATGTGAAGATTTAGGCAAGTAACTTTTCAGTACTGATAAAACCCTGCTCTGAGTAAAAAAAGAACCGATGATAAAAAGGAAACTTGGTCGTATACTCATCGTGTCTTCAATAGTTCTCTGGTTCATCGACAGATTTTCACGCATAATATCAGCTAATTCTAACAGTATTTTGTGCGGTGATCATTATTTACAGCCTGTTAACGGCATTCTCGGTGATCTTTCCTGTGGATTTAATGCGGACATGCATTTTACCGCTTTGATGTTTCTTGTTTTGATTACTGGAATTGCACTCATTATCATATCACTCGTTCGGAATGAAGTGCATTAAAAAAATTCTCAAGATCCTATGACTAAACTGGAACTAAAACAAGCTCTTGAAACCATTTTATTTGTCGCAACCCATCCTCTTGCTCCTAAACAACTGGCAGAAATCATTGGAAAAGTTGAGACAAAAGAGATAAAGGAGATGGTCGCAGAGCTTAATCTGTCCTATGAAAAATCCAAGCGCGTTTTCCGGATAGACTCAGTTGCGGACGGTTTACAGATGCACACACTTCCGGAACATAAGAAATGGGCGCAGTCGCTTGAAACCGTCAAGACCATCAAACTTTCCCCTGCAGTCATGGAAACTTTAGCCATTATTGCCTACAAACAACCCATTACGAGGGCAGGTATTGAATTTATTAGGGGAGTTGATTCGTCCCACACTATCCGACGTTTAATGCAGCAGAAACTAGTTCGTATTGTTGGTCGTGAAATGCTTCCGGGACGTCCCGGCATTTATGGTACCACCAAAAATTTCCTCGAAATATTCGGCCTCACCAATCTCAAATTTCTGCCTACTTTAACCGAACTTGACATGGGCAAGCTGCCTGGAGAAAATCAACTCGAACTACCGCTTGAAGAAGATTCAGAATAGATTTTGCTAAAGAACGTACAACATAGTGCTTATAAGATTGGCAGTAATTTTACAAACTACTTTGTCTCTGCCTTAGAGCAAGTCAAACCTGTCCATCAGGAAAATATTTCCGTGTCGAGAACCATAATATCCAATAATATGCCGCCAGCGTGACAAGAAAAATATACTCCACCGCAGGCATGGGTATAGCTGATATTTGCGCTTCAATTTTCTTTTTATATTTATTGTACAAAACAGGATCAGCAATTCTTGACTCCACCTCCCCCATAAGTCTGAACTTAAAAAAATAAGGTTTGACCCGCAGTTCATGTAATGGTTCAATCACCGCATCTGGAACTTTTGTGCGTTTCAGTTGCCATAATCCTGGCCCTGTAATCTGGTGACTCTGCAGCGCCGGTGCCATGTATGTACCCAGCAGTACAGTTGGTATAATAACAAGTACGATGGCTATCGTACCACGTCGGATATCACCCCAGTTAATAATGTCCATTATTCTCAATTGATGGATTGTGTGTATTTAAAGGATAAGATAATGTAGCATGATTGACACAATGATCAATCCAGATATTCGCATA
The DNA here is from genome assembly GCA_028822475.1 of SAR324 cluster bacterium. GTDB lineage: Bacteria > SAR324 > SAR324 > SAR324 > NAC60-12 > Arctic96AD-7. The sequence continues at coordinate 261 of JAPKDT010000319.1, read as the reverse complement.
AATTACTCAAAAGGGGATTTGCATGAGCAAACATCATAAACAAAAAAAAGAATCTAAAAAAGCTCATCGCAGACAAAATGCCCGTTGGCTGGTCACCATTACCAGTGTCTTGATCCTTTTGCTCGCAGGCTGGCTCTGGTATGAAAGTCTGGAAGAAGATAACGATTTGACTGCAATCGGGCAGGGAGAGAACGTGGTGGTTCAAGTTCATGACCCCGGTTGAACTTCCTGCCGTGCGCTCAAGCGGGTGGTCAACTCGCT
>JAPKDT010000041.1 GCA_028822475.1 SAR324 cluster bacterium | reverse complement strand
CACACTGTAATGATAGGCAGCTTGTTCGCAGGAACTACTGAATCTCCTGGACAGGTAGTACTTTATCAAGGGCGGCGTTATAAAATTTATCGCGGCATGGGTTCATTAGGTGCAATGAAAGAAGGCAGCAAGGATCGATATTTCCAAAGTCATATCGAGGAAGACGTAAAATTTGTACCGGAAGGCATCGAGGGACGTGTTCCTTACAAAGGACATCTCTCAGAATCAATCTATCAGTTTGTTGGAGGACTGCGCGCCGGCATGGGTTACACAGGTTCCGCCAGCATTGAAGAATTACGAACGGAACCACGTTTTGTAAAAATTACTGCCGCAGGTTTGCAGGAAAGTCACGCCCACGATATTTTCATTACCGAGGAAGCTCCGAATTATCCAATGAACGTAAAATCATGAGCTGTTGCAGTTTATCACCTAGCAAAAAGTTTTTACTGTTTTTGATACCATGGTTCACGGTCGGTTGTTCATTTCATTATGATCAAGGTCTGGAACTGGAAAAGCAGGAGCGCTGGGCAGAAGCTGCGATTGAGTATCGCATTGCTGCAGTTGAAAATCCAGATGACGAGGATTTTTCGGCAGCACTGAAACGAATGAATGTACATGTTGCTCAGGAAAATTTTGAATCTTATCAGCAGTATCTGCAACAAAAGGAATACCACAAAGCCTACCGCAGATTAGAAGCAGCCTTAATTCAAAATCCACAACTCAGTCAAGCCCGTGAAGAAATGCGCCAGTGGTGGCATTTATTGATAACAGGTAAGGTTGAATTGGAATTTGACCGCTTACTTTCCAATGTGCGTCTTGCAGAAGAAATGATTCTGCAAGTCCGTTTCAACACACCAAACGGAAAGATATTAAGCGGAAATATTTCAAGTGAAACCGGTATATTCTTTCTTGAAGACGTTGTCTACCGCACACAAGCAAAACAGCTTGCGGAATATACTATCAACACAATTGGACTGAAAATAAAACGAAAATCGTCTCTTGGTTATGTCCGCAATGAGTTCAAAAAGTTTCTCAATTTTAAGGAGCTCTCACCCCTCCAAGTGAGCGGAGAAATAACTGACAATTTTCTCAAAACTCCACAAAATGTATTGGATCACCGTCCAGTTTTAATTAGCGACAGCGATGCTTTAGCAACTTGGCAACCGCCTCGTCTGGTAAGTTATGAACTACACTTTGATGGGAATACGATCAAGGTTATTTCTAAATCAAAACGCAGTGAGTTTGCCCCGTCAGTTCTTTATCTCAACAAATCGGATCTGCGGGCGAACCTTGACTTCGGAGTTTCTCAACTGAAAATGGATGCTTCCGGACGAAAATGGAGTATTCGCCGTAAAACCTACCGTACTGCTGAAGATGATTATTATTACGGACTTTCCAGTAACATCTCACTTAACCGTTACTTTTATTACGATAGAGTTTTCCGCTTCATTCAGTAATTCATTAAAACTGAAAATAGCTGAAAATACAAAGTGACAGTACCAGCAAAATTCCGGTGAAACAACCCATAGGGACTGGAAGGATAGGAAGTGAGGCAAAATTCGGCATGCAATGTTTTTTAGACAATTGTGTTAGGTAGAGCTTCGTGTTGAATAATTGGCTGAGAGTCAAATGCTAAAGCAAGCAGATTTTTTTCCTGAGTTAACTCATGCCGAATCATGGCAATTCCTCGTAATAATCCTCTTTCCGAAATACCTGTTAAACTGGTGATTTTTCCAATTTCTTTTCCATCGTGAAAAAGAGCATCTCCAGAACTTGCTTCAGACTCTTCCGGAAGTTTCAACCAGACCGAGATCCAGTTCGGATGACCGCGATGATACATCCTGGCGTGAGGTTCCTGACCAATGTAACAACCTTTTTTGAAAGAAATGTGGTCAGCAAGTCCAGCTTCCTGAGGAAAATTATCTGTACTGTAATCAACGCCAAAACGCGGAATTCCCTCTAAGGTACGTATTTCGTCAAATGCTTCCAGTCCCGTCAAGTCAACGTTATCTCTATTCAGCATAAGTTTGATAAAATCAGCCATGACGTTTATATCAACCAGATTTATCCAACGCGGCAACTTTCCCAAATTTAACTTTACGGAATAGACAGACCCACCCTCAAATTTCCAATCAGCTTTTTGCGGAGAATAACCCAATTTCACAAGATTTTTTTCAGCATCCGGACCTATCAAGTCTATACGCAGCATTTCTCCAGAATTAAGTAAACGCATCTCCAGTTCTTCACGGACATGAAAATTATCCAGCATCGTCCCTACTGCTCGTCCCTCTCCTGGATCACAGCTGACAATCCATTCATTTTCACGACTTCTGAAGATTTCCAGATGATGCAGAATTTTGCCTTTGTTAGCACAAATCAAACTTGACTGAATTTGTCCAATTTCCAGCTGTAGAACATCACTTGTCACCATGCCCTGCAAAAAAGTGCCTGCTTCTGCACCTTTTAAAGCGATCAGCCAAGAGGATTTAAGATCAAATAATCCACAACCGTGCAAGAGTAGATTGATTTCTTCAGCTAATCTGTCAGAATAACTTGTCGGTAAACCTGCTCCTCCTTCAAATTCTTTAATATTACACCCTAATTTCAGGTGAAGCGCGTCAATAATTTTGTAAATTTCCATAAGATTTTTTCAAATTAGGTTGGCATTAATCATACAGGAAGAGTGAAATATTTGTAACCCCATTTTAATTTAATGAAACGGAAAAGAGATGAGTAAATTGATTTCTGGAAAAGCAATTGGCGCAAGTATAAATGAAGAATTGCGCAAAGAAGTTGATCAGTTAAAATCAAATGGAATAGAACCGTGTCTAGCTGTCGTTCTGGTAGGAGAAGATCCTGCCTCCGAAGTCTATGTACGTAACAAAAAAAGAACCTGCGGAGAGATCGGTATTCGTTCTATCGGACACGACTTGCCTGCCTCCACTACTCAACAAGAGTTGGAAAATCTTGTAAAGAGTCTGAATGATGATCCTGCGGTACACGGAATTCTCTGTCAGTTTCCTTTGCCAAAAGGTCTCGATGAAACTCGGGTGATCTTGGCAATCTCACCAGACAAAGATGTCGATGGTCTGCATCCGTTGAACGCAGGATTGATTGCCATGGGTCAACCTAAATTCATTTCCTGTACTCCTTTCGGCGTATTGCAAATGCTAAAGCGGAGTGGGATCTCAACTTCAGGAAAAAATGCAGTTGTTCTGGGGCGGAGCAATCTTGTCGGACGCCCGATCGCAACCTTGCTTTCCAGTAAAGGCTGGGATGCTACAGTAACAGTTTGCCACTCCAGAACCGCAAATTTAGCTGAGGTTACTTCACAGGCAGACATCCTTGTGGCGGCAATCGGAATTCCGGAATTTGTAAAAGCGGACATGGTCAAACCCGGTGCAGTTGTGATTGACGTTGGTATAAACCGTATCGATGACCCCAGCAAAGCGTCCGGCAGCCGTATGGTTGGAGATGTAGCTTTTAAGGAAGTCGAAGGAAAAGCGGCTTTCATCACTCCAGTTCCGGGCGGTGTTGGCCCCATGACAATCGCCATGCTGATGGTAAATACAGTCAATGCCGCACGCAGCTTAAACGGAATGACTGAGATGGATTTGTAAGCAAATCATTTTTTTAGCTGATTCTTAAAGATTTCAATATTAATTCTATGGAATAATCAGTCTAAAATCATGTTTAAAGCCAGCTCTGCAGGAAGAATTTTTTTAACTTTTTCCTTTTAAAAATAATTTACTGTTGAATCTTCAGTAAATATACAATATAAATAGAAACTTCGTACACTTTCTTAGAGTGGCGTTCGTGGGATTGTCCCGCTTCCTCACAGCTAAAACTGAGAGGTTTTTTTAAACTGTTCCGGACATAGTTTCGGAAAATGTTAAGGAGTATGTTATGAAAAGATTGCTTTCCACCCTTCTTCTGGCAGGTGTAGTACTTTGGAGCACCTCTCAGGCAATGGCTTTCAAACCGGCTGTTGTATTTGACATGGGTGGTAAATTCGACAAGTCATTTAACGAGGGTATTTGGAACGGACTGGAAAAGTTTCGTAAAGAAACCGGAATCAAGTACCGTGAGTTTGAAGTTCAACAGGAAGCTCAACGTGAGCAGTTCCTCAGAAAACTTGCCCAGCGTGGATCCGATCCAATTCTCGCAGTAGGATTTGGACAAGCTTCTGCGGTTGAGAAAGTCGCAAAAGAATTTCCAAACACCAGATTCAGCATCATTGATGTGGACTGGTTGAACTTACCGAACGTTCAGGGAATTGCTTTCAAAGAACAAGAAGGCTCATTCCTGGTCGGTGTTTTAGCTGCAATGAGAAGTGAAACAGGAAAAGTAGGTTTCGTCGGTGGAATGGATATTCCGTTGATTCATAAATTTGCCTGCGGATATGCTCAGGGAGTCAAGTACATTAACTCCGGAGCTACTGTTTTTCAAAAGATGACTGGAACAACCCCTGCTGCATGGAATGATCCTGCACGTGGTGCAGAATTGGCCAAGACAATGTTCGACAGTGGAGCAGATATCGTTTTCGCTGCTGCTGGTAGTACAGGACTTGGTGTATTACAGTCTGCTGCAGACAATGGCAAGATGTCCATTGGTGTTGACAGCAACCAGAACCACCTCCAGCCAGGCTCCGTTTTGACCTCTATGCTCAAACGTGTTGATGTTGCTGCATATAATGTATTCAAATCGGCTCAGGATGGAACTTGGAAATCCGGTGTAAAAACTCTTGGACTAGCAGAAGATGGTGTGGGTTGGGCTCTTGATGAGCACAATGCAAAATTGATCACCAGTGCTATGAAATCCAAAGTGGAGCAAGTCCGCAAAGGAATCATTTCTGGTTCAATTAAAGTACATGACTACATGAGCGACAATAAGTGTCCTGTTCAGTAGTCTAATCAAAATGGGTAATAACTAAGTAGTTTTGGGTTTTGGGTGATTAAGTTTAATCACCCAGCTTCCATCTCCCATCGTTCTAAGTCCGCTATCCTAAAGTATTCTTCATAATAGATCTTTTCATGCCCTCTCATAAAATTATTATTGATACCGATCCTGGACAGGACGATGCGATCGCCATTTTATTGGCACTTGCATCACCAGAAGAAATCGATCTTTTAGGTATCGTCACTGTTGCCGGAAACGTTCCTTTAGCACTAACCTCCCGTAATGCCTTAATGCTCTGTGAGCTTGCTAAAAAACCGGAGACAAAAGTATTCGCAGGTTGTTCACGCCCTCTTGTCCGTCGGCTGGTTACAGCAGAAAATGTACACGGAAAAACAGGATTGGACGGAGCAAATCTTCCAGAACCTACAATTACCCTGCAAAAACAGCATGGTGTGGACTGGACGATTGAAACTTTGCTTGCGGAAGAAGACAATTCAGTTACTATTTGCTGTCTTGCGCCTTTAACAAATGTGGCCATGGCCATGGTCAAAGCTCCGGAAATTCTACCAAAAATTAAAAATATTGTACTGATGGGCGGAGGATATTTTGAAGGAGGCAACATTACGCCGACCTCTGAATTTAATATTTACGTTGATCCGCATGCAGCAAACACTGTGATGAAATGTGGTCGTCCACTGGTGATCATGCCCCTGGATGTTACTCACAAAGCACTTATGCAGCGTGAATGGCTTGAAGCTTTAAAACAACTTGGAACTCCGGTCGGAGATGCTACATACGGAATGCTGAGCTTTTACGAACGATTTGATGTGGAAAAATACGGTTCCAGCGGTGGACCTCTGCATGATCCTACCGTGATTGCTTATTTGCTCCAACCTGAACTTTTTGAAGGAAGACAGGTTAATGTTGAGGTAGAAATACATTCCGAGCTGACAATGGGCATGACAGTAGTAGACTGGTGGAAAGTCACCGATCGTATTCCAAACGCGACCTATATCAATCAAATTAACGCGGACGGGTTTTTTGCTTTAATATTAGAAAGATTTTCGCGTTTATAAAAATGTGTCGGTTTATAATTTAATCGATCAACGCTTAAGATAGCATAAAATAATCTTATCTCCTGTAATGATGCCTGAATTAGCAATAGAACTGACTGGGATAAATAAGAATTTTGGCAATGTCTGCGCGAATAAAGACGTTTCGCTCAAAGTTGAGTCAGGAACAATACACGGAATTATCGGTGAGAACGGTGCCGGCAAATCAACCTTGATGAGTATCCTCTACGGCTTCTATCAAGCAGATTCTGGTTCAATCTCAGTTCAGAATACTCCGACTGTGATTCGGAGTGCTCACGATGCGATTGATGCAGGAATTGGCATGGTGCATCAACACTTTATGCTGGTGGACAATTTTTCTGTTTTGGAAAATGTTGTTCTCGGCACTGAAAAGGGATTTTCACTGAAAAAATCTCTGGAAGTATCTGAACTTGAACTGCATCGTCTGGAAAAAGAATATCATCTCGAAGTCGATATTAATTCAGTAATTAACACTTTACCGGTCGGACTGCAACAGCGCGTAGAAATTCTCAAAGCACTTTATCGTGGAGCAGACATTCTGATTCTCGATGAGCCAACAGGTGTGCTGACTCCACAAGAAGCAGATCATTTATTTCGCATTCTCAATGAACTTCGTGAACAGGGTAAAACGGTTATTTTGATCACCCACAAGCTGCGCGAAATTATGGCCATTACAGACAATGTTTCAGTGATGCGTCAGGGAGAAATAGTAGCCCACCTGAAAACAGCAGAAACTAACAGAGAAGAACTGGCAGAATTGATGGTGGGACGTAAAGTTCTGCTACGTGTAGACAAAGCTCCAGCCAAAACCGGCAAGCCTGTCTTAACCGTAGAACATCTTAATTTCACTGATGATTCTGGTGTACACCGCGTCAAAGACGTCAGCTTTAACGTGCGTTCTGGAGAAATTGTCGGTATCGCTGGAGTTTCAGGCAATGGGCAATCTGAGCTTTTAGCTTCAATAACGGGGATTCAGCCTTTGCAAAAAGGACAGCTCAAAATTAACTCTGAGACTATAACTCCAGGTTTAAGAGCAGATGCGGCAGACATGCGGCGCTTTGGGATGGCGCATGTTCCTGAAGACCGACAGCGTTTGGGCTTGGTGACTGCCTTTTCCGCACACGAAAACAGCATCTTGGGTTACCACAATAATTCTGAATATAACGGTTTAATCGAAATGGATAGAGACGCCATCCTCTCAACTTGCAAGCATGGTATGGAACATTACGATGTCAGGCCGAACAATCATAATTTGAGAGTTTCCCTCTTTTCCGGAGGCAATCAGCAAAAATTAGTGGTTGCACGTGAAATAGAACGTGATCCTGATTTGTTAGTGGTCGGTCAACCAACACGCGGTGTTGACATCGGAGCAATCGAATTTATTCATCGTCAGCTAATTGCTATGCGTGATGCCGGAAAAGCAGTTTTACTGGTCTCTGTAGAGCTTGATGAAATTCTTTCTTTGAGTGATAGAATTTTGGTTATGTTTGCAGGTCAAATTATGGGAGAAGTGGACGCCAGCGTAGCTAATGAACGTGATATTGGACTCTTAATGGCTGGTATAAGCAAGGAGGCCGAGTGAACGAACGTCAAGCCAACACGCTGGTCGTAACACTGGTTACTCTCGTTAATCTTTTAATTGCGTTTCTAATTTCAGGAATTGTGATTTGGATACTCGGAGAAGATCCGTGGTTTGCTTTAAAAACAATGCTCTACGGTGCATTTGGTTATGACGAAGGTCTAGGATATACACTGTATTACACCACCAATTTCATTTTCACCGGCCTCGCATTTGCGGTCGGATTCCATTGTGGTTTGTTCAATATTGGCGCAGAAGGGCAGGCTTATATCGGTGGACTGGGAGTTGGTTTAATCTGTTTATGGCTTGATAACTGGCCGCTCTGGCTCGTTTTTCCTTTGGCAATACTGGCTTCAATAATATTTGGAGGAATATGGGGAGCAATTCCTGGATATTTGAAAGCCAAACGCGGAAGTCATGAGGTAGTAACCACCATCATGTTCAACTTCATCGCGTCGGTGATCATGGTAAATCTACTTTCGCATGTACTAAGACCTCCTAAAAATATGTCTCCTGAATCCCGTGAATTCGGTGAAGGCGTTTGGATTCCACAAATGCACGAAATATTTGACTGGTTTGGTTTGGAAATTACACGAACGCCTCTCAATGGAACTTTCATATTTGCGTTGCTCAGCCTGTTTTTAGTCTGGCGTTTTATCTGGTACACTCGTTGGGGCTATGAATTGAGGACAGTCGGAACAAACGATACTGCTGCGGTATATGCGGGAATAAGTGTTTCAAAGAATATTATCATTGCCATGGTCATCGGTGGTGGCTTGGCAGGATTTGTAGGAATTAATGAAATCATGGGTTCCAGTCATAGACTTATGCTTAATTTTCAGGCGGGAATAGGATTCACCGGAATAGCGGTCTCGCTAATCGGACGTAATCATCCTTTAGGAATTTTGTTGGCAGCATTATTGTTTGGAATTCTTTACCAGGGAGGAGCAGAGTTGTCGTTTGAAGTACAGGCCATTGACCGTCACATGGTCGTGCTTATACAAGGTTTGGTGATCCTCTTTGCCGGAGCATTGGAAAATCTATTTCGGCCTCAAATAGAACAGTTTGTAAAACGTTTATCTTCACTCGATAGCTAAACCGCCAGATATCAGCCGCCTCAGATGGCCAACAACTATTATGCTATACAACCGTTAACCGTTAACTGTCAACCTTCATATGTGGACTGATCTTTTATTAATTTTGGATGCCACTCTCAGGATTTCTGTGCCTTTCGTCTTTGCTGCAATGGGCGGTATTTTTGCGGAACGTTCTGGAGTGATTGATTTTGGTCTCGAAGGTAAAATGCTCGGAGGAGCCTTTGTTGCTGCAACAGTTGCGTACTGGACACAGTCTGCATGGTGGGGTCTGTTGGGTTCCATCTGTATCGGTATCATTTTTTCCATGATACACGGTTATGCCAGTATCACCAAACGTGGGAACCAGGTCGTATCCTGTGTTGCCATCAATATTTTTGCAATGGGTTTGACGGTTGTGCTGGCCAACGCATGGTTTGGGATGGGAGGTAAAACACCACAACTTCCCAAAGAAGCGCGCTTTATGCCAATCAAATTGCCTTATGCTGAAGAGTTACGTGAAATTCCAATTTTAGGTGATATCTATTATGAACTGATAAGTGGACACAGCATTCTGGTTTACATTGCGTTTTTAGTTGTACCGATTACTGCGTGGGTGGTCTTTAAAAGTAGTTTTGGTTTACGCTTACGTGCCACTGGTGAAAATCCTTTAGCCGTAGACACTACCGGGATTTCGGTTAATAAAATTAGATATCAGGCCTTACTTTTTAACGGTATACTTGGAGGAATGTCAGGTGCGTACCTTTCAACAGCGCACCTGGCATTTTTTGTAAAAGATATGTCTGCAGGTAAAGGATACATTGCACTCGCGGCCATGATAGTCGGAAAGTGGCGTCCATATCCGGCAATGTTCGCCTGCCTGCTCTTCTCATTTTTGTTTGCGATCAAAGATAAACCAGAGGTTTTTGACCTGCTAAAAGGCATCTTCCCGGTGAAGATACTCAACAGTTTTTTAGACATGTCACCTTACATTCTTACAGTCATTTTCCTGGCAGGATTTGTCGGCAAAGCAGTGGCACCTAAAGCCATTGGACAACCTTTCTCCAAAGAAAAGTAACGGTTATGATAGGCATCAAGGCGATTGGAACGTATTTGCCGGATGTTCGAACTTCAAACTTCGACCGTATGGATAAATTCGGTATGACTGCCTCTTTTGTCCGTGATAAAATCGGCTTTACTCAAGTCGCCCAGAAAGCTCCGGAGCAGGAAACTTCAGATCTTTGTGTAAAAGCATGGGAAAATCTGCAGGAGCAGGGACTGATTTCCGCGGATGAAATAGAATGTATGATCGTCTGTACCCAAAATCCGGACGGACACGGACTTCCTCACACTTCCGCTATTCTTCACGAAAAACTTAGCATTTCACAAAATTGCGCGGTTTTTGACATTTCGCTGGGATGTTCAGGATATGTTTACGGACTTTCAGTAATCAAATCTTTCATGGAAGCAAACGGTTTCCGTAAAGGCTTGCTGTTTACCGCAGATCCGTATTCAAAAATTATTGATCACGATGACAAAAAAACCGCCACATTATTTGGTGATGGTGCAACCGTAACTTTGCTGACCGAAGATCCGGTTTTTGATTTCGGTAAATTTGTTTTTGGTTCAGACGGCAGCAAAAAAGAAGGTATCATAGTGAAGGAAGACGGACTTGTGCACATGAACGGACGTGCAGTATTCACCTTTACTGTTCGTGTAATTCCAAATAGTATCCGGAGGATGTTGGAAAAAAACGTAATAACATTGAAAAATATTGACCGCTTCCTGTTGCATCAGGGCAGTCTCCATATCGTCAATACCATTGCCGACACCCTTGGAGTGCCGCGTGAAAAGTGTCCCTTCTACTCTGCTGATTACGGAAACACCGTTTCTTCTTCTGTTCCGATGATTCTTGCTCAGGAATTTAACAATCAGGAAATGAAAGTTGCGGTTCTTGCGGGATTCGGTGTAGGTCTTTCATGGGCCAGCACATTGATATTCAGAAAATAATAATTCCCATTCAATAAATCAAGTTCGGAAAAGCTTCCAACTTCAGATCATCAAACTGCTTTGCTTCATAGCGGTGAGCGGCTAGACAGGTCACCATTGCGGCATTGTCTGTACAGAGATTTGGCGGAGGATAAAAAAGATTAATTCCTTTTCGTTCAGCTTCAGCTTCAAACGCAAAGCGTAATTTGCGACTCGCCGCTAATCCACCTGAAACAGAAATGTTTTTAAGACCGTGTATTTCAGCAGCTTTGAACGTTTTGTAGATTAAGACATCAACCACACTTTGAAAAAAAGAAGCGAGGATTGGTCCTTCCTCCGGAAGTTGCTTTACAGCATTCTCGCTTGTAGAGGAATTTTCCAGATGCTTTTCTCTGAAACGCAACATTGCCGTTTTTAACCCGCTGAAAGAAAAATTATGTTCGTTTTTGTGCAGCAGCGGACGTGGGAAGTCATAAGTATCACCGGAAAATTCCAACGCAGCTCGATCCACAACCGGACCTCCCGGCATCGGATGCCCAAACATTTTTGCGACTTTATCCACACATTCTCCCGCAGCATCATCTAAACTTCGGCCAATAATTTTATAATCAAAATGAGCGTTGGCCTTAATCAGCAAAGTATGCCCACCTGCGACGACCAGATGAAGAACAGGGAACGGTATTGCTCCATGACTGAGCACATTTGCGTAAGGATGAGCTTCTACGTGATTGACTCCGATTAACGGACATTGTAAGCTGTACGCTAGACTTTTGGCTACTGTTAAGCCAACCAGCAGTGAACCTAACAATCCGGGATGATTGGAAACTGCAATGTAATCAATTCCGGAGAAATCAAGCTGAGCTTCCTTTAACGCTAGCGCGATCAATTGATTTATAACTTCGAGGTGCTTGCGAGAAGCTCTTTCAGGAACGACACCTCCGAACTCTTCATGATCCTTGTATTGCGAAAGAGTCAGATTTGCCAATACTTCACGTTTTCCACGCAGGATGGCGACTGAGGTGTCATCGAAGGTGGTGTCGATTCCTAGACCGATTTTGGACATGTGCATTTATATTCTGTGTAAAAAAATTTTGTACCTTCCATGATTATTGATTGTCACTCAATCCTCAATCTGAAAAACAGATGAAATACGGTCGTTTTCTTTTGCTGTTGCTAGTATCATTCATTATCGTGCTAATCGGCGGAACCGTGCTTAAGATATTTCTTGTGCAGCAGCCTTTCATCGCTGAAGATGTACCTGCATGGAAGGTACATGAATTGACACCTTACAAATGGGAATTACGTTCCGTAGAAGACCCTGAACGTTCAACAACTGCATGGATAACACGTCCTGAAAAAATGCAGTGTGATACACTGATCATTATAGGAGGAGTAGAAGAGGGAAAAAATTTGTTGTCCGGCGGTGGAAAGTGGAAATATACAGGAAATACCATTCTGA
>JAPKDT010000318.1 GCA_028822475.1 SAR324 cluster bacterium | reverse complement strand
TTTTATTTGGAAACCAAACAACGCTGATACACAATGCAGGAAGTGATGCTGGATTATGAAGACGCGAGAGCGTTGGTTTTCGAAAACGTTATACCACTTGAAAAATGGCTGTGTCCTTTAGCTGAAGCTCAAGGACTGGCTCTTTCTGAAGACATTTTAGCTCCACATGGAATGCCTTTATTCGACAATTCAGCAGTCGATGGCTATGCTGTACAAGCAGCGGATCTTGCAGATGCTTCACGGGGAAATCCGGTACGCCTCGAAAAGCGGGGTTATATTTCCGCCGGAGATACCGGAGAAGAGCAGATCGTTTCCGGACAATGTGTACAGATTGCGACGGGCGCTCCGCTTCCTCCGGGTGCTGATACGACCGTGATGAAGGAAGATATTGAACTAGATGCTTCTCATGTGCGATTCTTTCAAGGGATTCCGAAAACGGAAAATGTCCGCTATTACGGAGAAGATATTGCTGAAGGTCAAACTGTGATTGGGAGCGGAACTGTGATAGGTCCGGCGCAGATGGCGGTGCTGGCAACTTTTGGGTTTGCAGAGGTTCCGGTGCGGCGCGTACCTAAAATAAGCATCGTTTCCACCGGAAGTGAGTTGGTGGATGTAGAGCAAACTCCGCAAGCCGGTCAAATCAGAGAATCAAACCGTTATATGCTGGCAGGAATGGTTAAACAGGAATCCTGTGAACTGGTAAAAATGTCGATGGTTCCGGACATTCCCGAAATCCTAAAACAGGAATTTGAAGAAGCGCTGCAGGCAGATGTAGCATTGATTTCAGGTGGAATGTCTGTTGGTGATAAAGATTTTGCTAAACCCCTTTTAAAAGAAATGGGGGTTGAGGAAATTTTCTGGAAAATAAAATTCAAACCCGGAAAACCTCTTTTTTTCGGCCGACGCGGTAGAACCCTGGTTTTTGGGTTGCCCGGAAATCCCGCTTCAAGTTACGTTTTGTTTGAAGAATTTGTGCGTCCCGCATTACGACAAATGATGGGCCGGCGAATTCTGGAAGAAGGAATGGTCAAAGCAAGACTCGATGAAGCTATTTTGAAAACCCATAAACGCCTACATTTCATGCGCGGACAACTTTACGAGATAAATGGAGAATACCATGTCCGACCACTCGATTTCCAAGGTTCACACAGCATCGGTTCACTCGTTGAGTCAAATGCGCTGATCCGAGTGGAAGCAAATTCCCCAAGTCTTCCAAAAGGTTGTCACGTCTCTGTGCGGCCTCTGCTAAATGAAATTGGGTGAGCTTATGGCTGCTTCATCACTTTCCCTGCAGGAACTTGCGAAAAAGCTTAAAGTTGAATTTTCCGGAAATGGAGATTTGCAAATAACGCATGTTTGCGGACTTGACTCACTGCAGCCGGGAGGGCTTGCATATCTGACAAGTCCGGGCAGTATAAAAAGTGTTCCGACACCAGCGGGAATGTCGAGACAAGTCACTACAACCGTGGATGAAATTAATTCGAGCCAGGTTGCTCTTGTCGTTTCGCCGGAAGTTCAGCATCCGGAACACAACCTGCTGATTTCCATTGACCCGCTAGCAACCCATGTGGCGGCCACAAATCTACTGAATCCAGCAGAGCTAAATATTCCGGGACTCACCAAAAAGTCGGTAATTCATCCCAGCGCGGTTATCAGCAAAAGTGCAAAACTCGGCAAGAATGTGATTGTCGGACCAAAAGTTGTGATTTATGATGGTGTGAGTATTGGCGAAAACACTATCCTGCACGCAGGAGTAGTGATCATGGGGCACGTTGTGATTGGTGTGGATTGTATCTTATATCCAAACGCAGTGGTGCAGGACAAATCGGAAATTGGTGACCGTGTTATTTTGCAGTCCGGAGCAGTGATTGGTGCAGACGGTCACGGTTATTTTCAACGTGAAGGTACCAACCGTAAAATCCCGCAAGTTGGAAATGTGCGTCTTGAAGATGATGTCGAAGTTGGCGCGTGCACGACAATTGACCGAGCGAGGTTTCGCACAACAATCATCAAGCAGGGCAGTAAACTCGACAATCAAGTCCAGATTGCGCATAATGTCAGTCTTGGTGAACATGCCCTGATCTCAGCACAATCAGCGGTTGGGGGTAGTGTAAAAGCCGGCGATCATTTAATTATGGGCGGGCAGTCCGGAATCAGAGATAATGTAAACATCGGCAATAATGTTACTGCTGTTGCACGGGCAGTGATCACGGCAAACACGCAGGACAAAGAAGTCATCGGAGGAATGCCCGGAAGACCGGTTAGTCAGTGGAGGCAACTTCAGTC
>JAPKDT010000317.1 GCA_028822475.1 SAR324 cluster bacterium | reverse complement strand
GGCAGATCAAATGCAGCGCAACAGTGAACTGGAACAGGCGATTCCACCGCGGGATTTGCTGGAATCTCTGCAGAACGGCTTTGTTGAATTACGAAAAAAAATAACCGTATTGGAAAAACAGGTTTCTGCGCTGCAGAAAAGTACAACTGAATCAGCAAAAAAGAAAAAAGATTCTGAGCCGTCTGAAGTTGAATTTCCCAGAGATCAAAAACAACTTCTGCAAGGACTTATTTCATTGCAGGCAGGAAATCCAGATCAGGCCGTGGAGCATCTGCAGGAAATTTTAAAGCAGAAAAAACCAACCCAGCTCAAAGCCGAAATCCTTTTGGCTGTCGCTCACAGTTTTTTAGCACAGGGACACGCCAAACAAGCCGCCTCTCATTACGGTACATATCTCAGTGAATATCCAAAAAGCCGACACATACCACAAGCTCTGTACTTTTTAGGCGAAGCATTGGGCAAACTTGGGCAGCAAAAAAAGCAAAAAGTGTTATGGCAGGAATTGATAAAAAAATATCCAAAATCACCATTTGTCAAACGGGCAAAATAATACTCCTACCCCTTCGCAAACTAAAATTAGACAGTTAACTTGAAAAAAAATTCTTTAGGAAAATCTGGAATTGAAGTCAGTTGCCTCGGACTGGGCACAATGACATTTGGTGAGCAGAATACTGAAGAGGAGGCATTTGCGCAAATGGATTGCGCGCTGGCGGCAGGAGTAAATCTGTTTGACACTGCTGAAATGTATCCTGTACCTCCGCAGGAAAAAACTTTCACCAAATCCGAACAAATGATCGGTAAATGGATGAAACAGCGGAAATGCCGTGAACGCCTTGTTCTGGCAACTAAAATTGTTGGACCCACCGTGACATCACGTGCCATGGGTGGTTACATTCGAGACGGGAAAAATCATCTCAGCAGTGGAAATATTAACAATGCTCTTGAAGGAAGTTTAAGCCGTCTTGGTACAGATACGATTGATCTCTATCAAATTCACTGGCCTGACCGGAATGTTAATAATTTTGGTCAACGGGGATTCACTTCTCTGCAAGATGAGTCCGTAGACAACGTGGAAATTTCTGAAACTCTGGAAACGCTGGAAAAACTCCGGAAGGCTGGCAAAATTAGAGCTTTCGGAATTTCAAATGAAACTCCGTGGGGAGTCATGCGTTATCTGAGTCTGGCGGAAAATAATGGTTGGGAAAGAGTTGTCAGTATCCAGAATCCTTATAATTTACTTAACCGCTCCTTTGAATCCGGATTGGCTGAAATTACATTCAGGGAATCAGTCAGTCTGTTGGCTTATTCTCCGCTGGCTTTTGGAATGCTGAGCGGAAAATATCTCGACGGACTCAAACCAGCACGAGCCCGTTTAACGTTGTTTTCCCGTTTTCAACGTTACCAGACAAAAAACGCGCTAAAGGCGACTCGTGAGTATGTGCGTCTTGCCGAAGAAAATGCTTTGGATCCGGCGCAAATGGCCCTGGCTTTCGTGCGGACACGGCCTTTCATAGCAAGTGTACTGCTTGGAGCCACCTCAATCAAACAACTGGAATCAAATCTGGCCAGCGCTGAGTTAGAGCTTTCTAAAGAAGTGCTGGACGCAATTGATGAAATTCATAACCGCATTCCAAATCCGTGTCCCTGAAAAAAACTTTCCGGAACTAAATTAACGCCAACTGTAACCAAGGATTATTCGCTTACCTTCTACATGTTTTTCCGGAAGATCGTCGAATGCGATATTTTCGCTTTTTTCATCGTACCATGACAATGACCAGCCGGATTCCCCTTCAATTCCTAAGCCCCATCCACTTCCGCTGCTCCATTTAATTCCGGAATAAGAACTCAGCGATTCAATCCATGTCAGATAATATTGTCCGCCATGTACTCCAATAAATAATGGCCCCATCCAGGCCCGTAATTCTGCGCCAATGCTGCACGCTTTGTAATATTCACATTTTTTATCGTCCGGCAATATGCCTTTCCACTGAATTCTGTTCCTAAAAGTGAAAAAGAAAAAGAATCACCTAAGGTGAACTGATAGTCATATTGGACACCGCCTATTTTGGAAGTCTGATATTCTGTCCCAGTGTCATTATTAACTGCTTTTAGTTGTCCAAAATCAAGAAATAATCCCAAGCCATCTCCGGGTCCGGCATGCAGGACAGATGTCCAAGATGTCAACACAACTGTAAAAAGAAATATGACCTTCAATTTCATTGCTATTTTATAATATATGGAAACCCATACCTAAAAATGTTTGATCCCGTTCATGTATTTCGCGGCCTCAAGGAT
>JAPKDT010000316.1 GCA_028822475.1 SAR324 cluster bacterium | reverse complement strand
CTACTCTCTACGTTCTCCAATTTTTTCTTCAGGACGGGTCACCTCACTGATGCGTACTCCGTAGCGCTCATTTACTACGACTATTTCTCCACGAGCCATTAAGCGGTCACCCACGACAATATCCATTGGTTCTCCGACTATTTTTTCAAAGACCACTAAGTTCCCTTTTTTTAGATTCAGTATATCCTGTACCTCCATCTCAGTTCGTCCAATTTCGACAATCATCATCAGCGGCACATCTTCAATAAATTTTACCGAATGTAAAGCGCCTTCATCTTCATCGGATTCAAAACCTGACATCTGCCTTTTCCGGGTAATTGGTGATTATTTAATGGTATTTCTTAAAGCACACTTCAGCACATTCATCTTCGTCTGGAAGAACTGTCGACTCAGAGTCTTATTAGCGTGCAGATTATGTGCCTCATGCTTTTGCCGTAATAGCATATCAGACAAGATTATCCATAATGTATTTGCGTCGTTCAGCAGTGTTATTTCCCATGTAGAAGTTCAGTAATTCAGGAATTTCGTGTGTATGTTCAACACCTACCCCAATTGCTCGCATGTCTTCACCAATAAACTGTCCGAATTCTTTTGGTGAAATTTCACCAAGTCCTTTAAAGCGCGTTACTTCCAGATGAGTACCTTTACGCAGACTTTCAAATGCCGCATCTCTTTCAGACTCATTGTAACAATAACGTGTAATTTTTTGGTTGCGTACACGAAAGAGCGGTGTTTCGAGGATGTAAATGTGTCCTTGCAAAACTAGCGGTTCATAAAACTGTAAAAAGAAGGTCAACAGCAAATTACGGATATGCAGTCCGTCTACATCGGCATCAGTCGCAATCACGACTTTATTGTAACGTAAATCGTCGATAGAGTCCTCAATCCCAAGGGCTTTCATGACGTTATAGAGTTCAAGATTTTTGTAGATGGCTTCTTTACCTTGTCCGTGACAATTGAGCGGTTTACCCTTGAGACAAAATACTGCCTGTGTATAAACATCACGTGCGCTGATCATGCTTCCACCGGCGGATATGCCCTCGGTGATAAAGACTGTGCTGTCATCTCCACGACCGCTTTTGTCACCAAGGTGAAATTTACAGTCTTTGAGGTTTGGGATTGTCAGTGCAGATTTTTTAGCGTTGTCCCTTGCAGCCTTTTTTACATTGCTCAATTCCTTGCGGATACGTTCGTTAGATTGAATTTTTACTTTGAGCGGTTCAGCGACTTCAGGATGTTTATAAAGAAAATCAACAAAAGTGTCACGCACCAACGGCATCATCCAGGAACGCAAATCCGAATTTCCCAGTTTATTCTTAGTTTGTGACTCAAAAACCGGTTCCTTAACTTTTATTGCAACCGCACCGACTAATCCGTCTCTGATGTCCGGACCGTCAAAACTGGAATTAAAAAATTGATTAACTCCTTTGAGAATGCCTTCACGAAATGCTGAAAGATGTGCCCCTCCATCGTTTGTGTGGTGACCGTTTACATAGCTGAAATATTCCTCGCCGTAACGCTCAGTATGTGTAAAGGCCATCTCCAATTGACCGTTTTGACAGTGCACGATATCATAAAGATTCGCGTCGCTCACTTCTTCCTGCATCAGATCCAGCAGGCCGTTTTCGGATTTAAATTTTTCACCGTTCAGTGTGATAGTGAGTTTGCGGTTCAGGTAGGCGTAGTTCCAGAGTTGTTTCCGGATGGTTTCAAGGTCGTAGTCATAATTTGGAAAAAGCTTTGAATCCGGAGTAAAGTTGATTAGTGTACCGTTGCTTTCGTTTGTCTCATCTGCTAAAGGCGAGGTTATTAATTCTCCTGATTTAAACTCAGCAGAAATCCGATTTTTGTCCCGAAATGAAGTGACTAAGAAATTTTCTGAAAGAGCATTCACCGCTTTTGTGCCAACTCCATTTAGACCAACACTGAATTGAAATACTTCATCGTTGTATTTTGCGCCAGTGTTGATGATTGAAACACATTCTACCACTTTTCCCAAAGGTATGCCGCGTCCAAAGTCACGTATATTCACGACTCCATTGTCAATGCGGATGTCAATACGTTTGCCGAAACCCATGATAAATTCATCAATTGAATTATCAACAATCTCTTTAAGTAACACATAAATACCATCACTTGGGTGGGAACCGTTGCCCAGACGGCCAATATACATGCCAGGACGTAAACGGATATGTTCGAGTGATGAAAGCGTCAGTATTTTGCTTTCATCATAAACGATCTCTTTTACTGGGGTCATTGTCTTTCCATGACTGATTAGCATTCCATGCTTTACCTCT
>JAPKDT010000315.1 GCA_028822475.1 SAR324 cluster bacterium | reverse complement strand
CCGAGGATCGCTACTTTTCCGCCATTATTCATTTTATCAATCATGTCACGAAAAGCGGGAGCGGCACCGGACATTTCCAGTCCTATATCAAAACCTTCCTGCATACCAATTTTAAGCATAACGTCCTGCAAATCTTCTTTTTCTGCATTGACTACATAATTAACACCCATCTTTTTGGCGAGTTCGATTCGCCGAGGATTTATATCAGTGATGACGACTTTTCTCGCGCCGGCTTTTTGGGCAACCAAAGCGCCCATGATACCGATTGGTCCGGCACCGGTTACGAGCACATCTTCACCAACACAGTCGAATGTCAGCGCTGTATGAACAGCGTTACCGAAAGGGTCGAAAATAGCGGCAATTTCATCAGGAATATCTTCCGGAATAGGTACAACATTGTCTTCCGGCAGGCGCAGAAATTCAGCAAAAGCTCCGGGTAATTGTACTCCGATCCCAAGGGTGTTTCGGCACAGATGCCCTCTTCCCGCCCGGCAGTTACGGCAGCTTCCGCAAATAACATGACCTTCTCCGGAGATTCGTTGTCCTACACTGTATTTTGTGACCGCCGCTCCAACCTCAACTATTTCTCCGCAGAACTCGTGACCAACGACCATTGGTACTGGAACAAGTTTTGAAATGAACTCGTCCCAGTTCCAGATATGAACATCAGTACCGCAAATCGCAGTTTTTTTTATTCGCACCAGCACATCGTTTGGCCCATATTCCGGAACAGGAACCTGCTCCATCTGCAGTCCAATTCCGGGTTTTGCTTTGACCAGTGCTTTCATTGTTTTTTGCGTAACATTTTTCATTTGATTATCCTCAGTTGCTGTCCAACTTTTTTAAATGCCTGAACTGCTGATTCCAAATCTTCCCGGCTGTGCGCGGCTGACATTTGTGTACGTATCCGTGCCTGACCTTGAGGAACAACAGGAAAAGAAAAGCCAATCACATAAATGTCTTCCTTCAGCATTTCCGCTGCGAATTTTTGCGCAAGTTCTGCGTCTCCAAGCATAACCGGAATGATTGGATGTCCTGCACCTGCGAGGGTAAAACCAAGTTCCGTCATTTCCTTTCTGAAAAAATCTGCATTCTCAAAAAGCTGTTTACGTAGTTCCGGTTGGCTGTCAATCAGTTTCAGTACTGTTTGGGTTGTCACGGTGATTACAGGCGCTAAAGTGTTTGAAAAAAGATAAGGCCGGGAACGTTGCCGCAACCATTCCACAATTCCCTTTTTCGCGCTGGTGTAGCCGCCGGAAGCTCCTCCAAGGGCCTTCCCCAGTGTTCCTGTCAAAATGTCAACTTTGCCCGCGACACCGCAATATTCTGGTGTTCCACGTCCGTTTTCTCCCATGAATCCAACTGCGTGACTATCATCAACCATCACCATTGCGTCATATTTTTCCGCAAGTTCACAAATGCCCTGCAGGTTTGCGATAATACCGTCCATAGAAAAAACACCATCAGTCGCAATCAAACGAAAACGTGCGTTCGAGGCTTCTTTTAAACGTATTTCCAAGTCTGCCATATCGTTGTTCTGGTAACGAAAACGCTGCGCTTTACACAAGCGAACGCCATCGATGATAGATGCGTGATTCATTGCATCGGAAATGATAGCGTCCTCTGCACCAAAAAGTGTTTCAAATAATCCGGTGTTCGCGTCAAAACAGGAAGAGTAAAGAATTGTGTCCTCCATACCAAGGAAGGCCGAAATTTTCGATTCCAGTTCTTTGTGCACATCCTGTGTTCCGCAGATGAAACGCACAGAGGCCATTCCATAACCCTTTTTGTCAAGGGCGTTTTTGCCGGCCTCGATGAGTTGAGCGTTATCAGCAAGTCCCAGATAATTATTTGCACAGAAATTCAGGACTTTATTCCCGGGTAAAACAGAAATGTTTCCGGATTGCCGTGAAGTTATTATGCGCTCAGATTTATAAAGCCCAGCACTCTTCAGTGCTTGCAGATTTTGATTGAGATGCCCGAAAAAACTTTTACTCATGGAATATTTTTTGGAGAAGTATTTCGACGGAGAGTGAAAAAATTGTTATCCCGTGAAAGGTGAAGCGGAGCTCTGAAATCCAATGTTAGATTCTTGATTTTAATTTCAAAGTGAGGGCAAATTGTTTTTGTTGAGATGAATCTGTCAATTAACCCCGGTTGCTGAAAGTCGCACCTTCTTCGCTTTTACAGACCGCGATTACAATCGGCAAATCTGTTTCAACACCGTGAACATTGATGGAGAGTATAAATTCATGTGCACCTAAAATCCAAGAATTCCGTCAAATCTTTCCCCTGTAGACT
>JAPKDT010000314.1 GCA_028822475.1 SAR324 cluster bacterium | reverse complement strand
CAGGATTTCAACTTCAGCCGGACGATAAAATCTTGGGTCAATAACTAGGTGATCTTCATAATTCAACTCAAGTTCTTCAAAGACAATTTTCACAAACTCACGAACTGAGTGGGTTTGTCCAGTACCGATCACGAAGTCATCCGGTTCGTCTTGCTGCAGCATGGCATACATCATTTTTACATATTCTCCGGAAAAACCCCAATCTCTTTGCGCCTCAATGTTTCCAAGCCGCAGTTCTTTTTCCAGTCCAAGTTTGATACGTGCCGCAGTGGAAGTTATTTTTCGGGTGACAAACTCAAAACCTCTTCTGGGAGACTCATGGTTAAAAAGCATTCCAGTACAAGCGAATAATCCGTAGGCTTCACGATAATTCCTTGTCAGTTCAAAACCAGCAACTTTGGTTATACCGTAAACAGAACGTGGATGAAAGCGGGTGGTTTCACATTGCGGAGTTTCCTCGACTTTACCAAACATTTCCGAAGAACCGGCAAAATAAAATCGGCATTCTGGATATGTATCTTTGATCGCGGCCAACAGATGATGCGTACCGTTGATGTTCGTCTGCATCGTTGAAAACTCGTCTTCAAACGAAATCGAGACAAAACTCTGCGCTGCAAGGTGATAGCACTCATCTGGCTGAACATCCCTTAAAATTTTGTAAAGTGATGGAAAACTTTCCAAAGTTCCTGAATGCAAATGTAAACGGTCTGCAATCTGCAAAATTCGCCATAAATGATGATTAGGATCTTCCAGTGCCACACGGCGCACTATACCGTGGACTTCGTATCCCTCGGAAAGTAAATGTTCCGCTAGATAACTCCCGTCTTGTCCAGTGATGCCGGTAATAAGCGCTTTTTTCTGTTTCATATATTTCTCATTGTCTTGATTCTGTAACAAATTTGCAATTACTTCAATAAATTACTTAAGCGTTTTTTATATCGATCTCCCATTGTTGTTGTACTAAAAGAAGTACGAATCAATTCTTCACCTTTTTGGGCAAGTGATTGTGCAAAGGTAGAATCTTCGACTAGGTCCAGCATGTAATCAGAGGCTTGCTGGACATTTGGTTCGGCCCACATTTCTCCATGAGAAAATGGGTAATCTCCCGGCTTTACCGGGACAAGTTCGTAGTCTATTAAAAGAGCGGTTGTTGAGGTAGTGAAATCCATATTACCGGAATAACCGGTCGCGATAACGGGCTTGCCCATAAGCATTGCCTCCGCCAATGTCAGACCAAAACCTTCTGAGCGGTGGAGGGAGACATAACAATCACAACATTTCATCAAGGAAGTGTTTATAGAATGAGGCAGTACTTCATGAATTTGCAAAATTCTTGAGTCACCACCAATTTTGTTTTTTAAACGGTTAGACTCTTTTTCATGACGTTCTCCGTTGATGGACTTGATAACCAAAGTGACAGCGATACTGGAAGGCTTTGGGAATGCTAATTTAAAAGCTTCAATAACAGCGTTAGGGTTTTTTCTAGCCACATGGGAATCAAAATCAAACATGAACAAGAAGACAAAATTATTTTCCGGAATTTGAAATTGAGTGCGGCCTAGGGATTCAAACTTGTAGTTAACAATAGGTAGCTGTAAATCATGAACTGGAAGTGCCGTGGAGCGCCGAAACATTTGGCCCATAAAGCTGCTCATGGCCCAGATTTCGTTTATTTCCTCCAGGCAGACAGCCAACTCCTCTGGTAATCGGCTCAGTTCCCACGCACCGTAGAGAATGTTGTAACGATCTTTAAAAAACTGCTTTCCTAATATTTTCTTCAAAAGAGGAAGTTGATCTGCACCAATGCAAAAAATATTGACCGAAAATTCCGGCAGATGCGTGAGGCATTCATCCAAACGGTTGTCATTCTGACTGGCTTGTGAACTGGGATTGAAATCAAAAACACCGAAAGGAATTTCAGCCTCTTTAAAAGCCAAAGCGGGAAGACGCAATAATGAGCCAATTCCAAATTCTCCACGTGGATATCCTACTAAAAGGACTCCTTTTTTTTTCGGAAGCTCAAGAGGCCTGAAACGCCTCTTCTTCCACCAGCGAAATTTCCAGTGCCAAATTAGTAAATTATCCCGGATTTTACCCAACAACGAACGGCATTTTTTCGGCAATAATCTGCGAACAAATCTAAGCAAAAAGTTCATTATATTCGTATGCTAAAATGTCTCTATTGCCTGTATGAGCCTATAAAAAAATTCTTCCATTAAGGCTCTCTTACCTCACGATATAAATTTGTGAAGTGGCCTCTATTTCAAACTCCACCAAGGGCTGTTTTTTGTAAAGGAGTGGCTGGACTGAGACCTTGC
>JAPKDT010000040.1 GCA_028822475.1 SAR324 cluster bacterium | reverse complement strand
TGTCAATTCCTGTCCAGAAAGCGCCCCAAAATATCTTGGCTCTAGTTCAATGGTACGTAGAACATCTGCATTGCGCTTGCGTCAGAAAAAGCAACTTGTCATAATGACTCACAAGGTTTTAACAAGCAGCATTGTAAAAGTGATTTTTTGTCTTCCCAGCCCTGATTCAGGATCCGAATACCCGAGTAGTTTTAGCATCATCTTTGTAACAGTTACACAGGATTCCGGAGCTATGCTACACTAGGAAAGACAATGGAGAAGGATAGAATAATGTTAATATACAGCAGGCCCAGTTAAAAAAAATAAAATGATCAACTACACAAAAAAATGAGAAGGCTGGAGGAAAATTGCAATATTTGTGGGAAAGCTGTTTCACGTTTTCAGGCATATAAAATGATTTGCGTACACTGTAAAGAAGTTGTCTGCCGCCAATGCCTAGTGGATGTTCCAAACGCAAAACCTCAAAGGAAAATTTGTCGAAAATGCGAAGGAGCAATCAACTGATGCTTTGGCTGGAAAATATGAATTTGAAAAAATATATTATTCACGTGTTGTTTTTAAGTGGTGTGCTGCTGTCCGCAATGTCTGTTTCAGCGCAGGAAACTTACCTCGATGAACTGTTGCCGGGTACAAAAACTTCATTTAAACACTGGGATGTGCAGCGTTCAGAAATCAGTGGGTATAGTCATTTTAGTTACGAAGCGGTAACCAGGGATGCTAAAAAGTTCATCGTTGAAACAAACGAAAATACAAAAGCAGACGGAGTAGTTTTTACACGTAAAACTCTCTGGTTTGCCGCAAATTCTGGTGTGCCAGAATGGTATGAGGAAGAAGATCTGCGTAAAGATTACCGGATAAAAAACACCTATTCCGGACAAATTATGCGTACCAGACTGGAAAAAGCGGGAAAGGTACTGGAGTTCGAAACAAACTTGAGTCAGGAAAATGCTGTTCCTTTTGAAGTTGTGATTTTCTTTTTACGTAAAAATCTGCGGCACATTCTGCAGAGCAAAGATTATTCTTTCACCCTCTTTCTACCTCTGCTGGCAATCGAGTTGGAAGAAAAAGGACTTCCGCGTTCTATGAGCATGATCCGTATGAAGGTTGAACCTCAGGAGGAAGTCAGTCTTGAAACTCCATTGGGGAAGATGAAGGCACGCAAAATATTAGTTTTACCGAAATCCAGTTTTTTACGTGCGATGCTGCCCCGGGATAAAACACATTTTGAATTTACAATTGCAGTAGCGGCTCCGCATTACCTCCTGCAGTTTACTGCAGGAAAAATCAGACATATTTTGTCGCAGCTCAGTCTCACGCAATAAATCGTCATGGATAAATAAAGCCGTCGCGCTGTTGATAAGATTTGTGTCAGAGATTTGCTTAGATCAAGCGGACGCTTAATCAGTATATTCTGCTTCGAGTGAACTTCCTGCGTCAATCAGGTGCAGCATTTTACGTTTCCAGACTATCCCTTCACTGGCCCAGCGGATGACAACCCGTACAAATTCACGTCCAAAACCAAGTTTGCGTCCGATATAAAGCAGGTAATCAATTTCATTTGCGCCAAGGACATTGTCCACAGAAATAACTGTGGCCAGATCAATAAAAATCTTAACCTCCAGTTCACGTGTTGCTCCAGGAAAACGCTCCAGTTGCGGAAGTTTCTGGTCCTTAACCGCCTGCATCATTTTTACAACATCTGCTTGTGAAGGTAAAAAAGAGAGGGCACGTTCTAGATATTCAAGTTCCTCAGGAGCAACTGAACCGTCCGCAGTAATCGCACCGCAGATAGCGTTGGCAAGCCACAATTTTTGGTTGTCTTCAAGTAGTTGAGGCTGTAATCCGGATGTTAACTGAAATTCCATATTTTTTTCCTAAGCAGGCATCATGAGCTGTGTGTAATATCTTTACCACTAAACTTGTACCCGAATTTTTCTGAAAATGCAAGAATTTGAGTTTTTTACAACTGTATTTAAACCTGTAAAGTTATGTGATAAAGCAAAAAATCAACTGAGTAAAATTTGTTTGAGTGTAGACAAAATAATCTGCAGTCTTGACAGTAAAGGCTCTTTGATTGATGATCTGTAAGAACTGGTTTATAATTGAACCTGCAACAAAATGATTTTATAATTGATAATGCTGATTTCAGCAGAAGTAAATAATGAGCAAATTTTTCATGCATAGAATTTCTAAATTCAGCGACATTCTTTTTTTACTGCCGGAAAACGCATGAGTCATGAGTCAGTTTATGTGCTGGACATCAGCGTACTGCTTTACTCTCCGGACGCTCTTTATGACTTTCCGGATAAAGAAGTTGTCCTACCGGTCAGTATCCTTGATGCACTGGATACGTTCAGGCAGGATTTAGGTGAAAAGGGAAGAGCAGCCAATATAGTCAGCAAAATGCTGGATGAATGCAGACAACTTGGTAATTTGGTAGAAGGTGTTTGTCTGCCGAATGGAGGCAAATTAAGGATTGAGCTTGCTGATCCGGAAACAGAATCAATACCGTACAGTCTGAATTTTCAGAGTTTTTCAAATCGTGTTCTGGCTGTTGCCTGGGTGCTGAGCCAGAAAAATATAGAAGTTGTCTTTGTTTCACAGAATGAAAATTTACGCACTAAAGCTAATACGCTCAATGTAACAACTATTGCTTATCAAGGGCGCAGGAAAGACGATTCAAGTCTATATTCAGGGATATGTCGGTGTGAGGTCAGCAAACAAAAATTACGGAACTTGAGTCAACAGCCATTAATTTCAGTGGAAGAAGTACAGGCCGAACTCGGTGAGAATGTTGATTTTTTTCCAAACCAGGGGCTTCTGCTGAACAACCCTGAAGTTCCGGAAGAAGATGTTTTAGCAATTTATAATCAAGGCAAGAACAAATTTTTAACAGTTTCAAAAGAACAAGGTGTTTGGGGAATACGGCCGAGAAATCCTGAGCAGCGTCTAGCGTTGGCACTGCTGAATGATCCAAAGATTTCGATTGTGACTCTCAGCGGAAAAGCAGGTACAGGTAAGACTTTACTGGCTCTTGCAGTAGGTTTACAGCAAATGATGGTAGACAATATTTATTCCCGTATGCTGGTCTCCCGTCCGATTTTTCCAATGGGACGTGATTTGGGTTATCTCCCCGGAGACACTCAGGAAAAACTTGCACCGTGGATGCAGCCGATTTTTGATAATTTGGAATTACTGATCAATAATACTTCCGCAAAAAAAGGTTCAAAACGTGACTCTTATCACGAATTAATGGAGCGTGGAATGCTTGTTGTGGAACCGTTGACGTATATTCGAGGACGTTCAATTCCGAATCAGCACATGATCGTGGACGAAGCACAAAATCTGACCCCGCATGAAATAAAAACGATAGTCACTCGTGCAGGCGAAGGTACAAAAATAGTTTTGACAGGTGATCCGAACCAAATAGATAACAAAGATATAAATCTTTCTTCCAACGGATTGAGCACGCTGGTTGAGCGCTTCAAGGATTCACCGCTTGCGGCGCATGTGCGTTTTACAAGTGTTGAACGTTCAGCTCTGGCGGAATTGGCAGCAAATGTTTTGTGAGTAATTCAGCGCTAGAATGCAATAGTTTTGAAAAATCAAAATTGATGTTTTGCAGTAGATTCTTTTTACAAAACCAACGAAGCATTAGTGAGTAAACATAATTTTAACCTGAGTAATTTATGCAGATCTTTTTGCTGAAATATTTATTTTGAAACCTTTCTCCTTAAATCTTTAATGCCTTTAAACTGGAATCTTGAACCACCATCTCCTTCTGAGTTTGCTGACCGTGAAATCCAATTAACCGGAACCCATTTGTCGGGAAAGCGTGTCGCGCTGATGATCACCGGAAGTATTGCGGCTTACCGTATGCCGGATCTGATTCGTGATTTTCGCAGGGAGGGAGCGGATGTTGTCGTTTATGCAACTGCAGGAGGTTTACGTTATGTTGCTAAAGAAGCACTGGAGTGGTGTTCGCAAAATCCTGTCATTGACCACTTTACCGCAGATGCAGAGCATTTGAGCGATTCCACACCTTTTGATGTTTTTGTTGTCGCACCTGCTTCCTACAATACTTTGAATAAGGTGGCACTTGGAGTTGCGGATTCAGTAGTTTCAGCAGCGATCGCCGCCGCTCTTGGACGTATGGAACGTCAGGGAATACCTATCCTGTTTGCACCAACGATGCACGGTGCGATGCATAACAGCATCTTGACACGCTCACTTAAAACTCTGCGTGAAATGGGCGCCACCCTGATTCCACCTCTGCAAGCCAACGGAAAAAACAACCTTTCCTCACTGGACTTAATTGTGGCAGCAACGATCAGGTCACTCAGTCAATCTCCACTTAGCGGGAAGTCTTTGCTGATAACCGGTGGGCCAACCCCTGTACCGATTGATAATATCCGACGTATCACCACACGATTTACCGGTGCACTTTCTATCCAAATTGCTCGGGAAGCATGGCTGAGAGGTGTAAATGTTGAACTGATTCTTGGCAAAGGCAGCCAGCCTTCGCCGGAATATTTAAACGCAAAAAAAGCTGCTACTTACGCTGATTACAAAAAAATTGTGCATGAATCGCTGACAAAAAAAGCTTTTGACTGGGGAATTTTTACCGCGGCTGTTGCGGATTTTAAACCGGAAACTGTTTTTGAAGGAAAAATTTCCAGCAAAGTAAAACATTTAAATTTGAAACTGCTGCCGACCGTCAAGCTGATTGATGAGGTGCGAAAGAAATTTCCTGAACTGAAAATGATTACTTTCAAATATGAAGAAAATATTTCCCACGACGAACTGCTCGCAATTGCGCAAAAGCGCTTTTCCAAAAAAGGTGGTTCCCAGTTGATCGTTGCAAACCGCAGGGAAGAATTTAAACCAGACGGTACACAGGTGGCCTGGTTGCTGGATCCTGCACAGGAGCCTCAAATGTATGTTGGCAAAGATGCTATCGCAAACGCTATTCTGGACAGGATTGAACTTGGTTCGTAAAAAAATCTGTAAGATACTGTTTTCTTACTCGACCTAGAACTTACAGCATTTGACTTCAAAAGTTCAGACGCAACTCTCAACACTCTATATTTTTCCTTTAAATCTAAACTTTCAATTTCTGCTAAATTCCTTATGGTTGACCGCTGGGCGAACACAATTGTACATCCTACCATGGAAGACATCGCTGAATATGTGCCACACAAAATTTCTGCTGACACAATAACTCTCGTTGGTTTTGGGATTGGGATGGTTGCAGTTCCTTTACTCTGGATCAAACTTTATTCCCTGGCGCTGGTATTTATTTTGATCAACCGTTTTTTTGACGGACTTGACGGTGCAGTTGCCCGCAGAAACGGAATTACGAGTTTAGGCGGATACCTCGACATCACCTGCGATTTTATCTTTTATTCCGCTGTTATTTTAGGATTTGCGTTGGCTGCTCCTGAACAAAACAGCCTGGCTGCAACTTTTTTAATTTTTTCATTCATAGGCACAGGTGCGAGCTTCCTCGCTTTTGCCGCAGTTGCGGAAAAGCACGGAATTTCCTCAGAGGCACACGGACAGAAGGCCTTTTATTATTTGGAAGGTTTGGCGGAAGGAACGGAAACGATTTTATTTTACATTATCATTTGTTTGTTTCCAGGTTACTTTCCGGCATTGGCTGTGATTTTCGGCAGCATCTGCTGGCTCACAGTTGTCGGACGATTTGGTTCAGCGTATTCATTATTACGCTGAAAGGAGTTTAACAAACAGGTTTTTTTAAGAAACCCTTAAGCATAAATATTGGATTCTTCACAAGTCGTTCACTCACTGTTTTACGAATAATTTACGCGGGACATTGGCTAAAGTTTCTGCGCCTGCTTCAGTAATGACAAAACTTTCTGTGATTTCCAGACCCCAATCGTCAAACCAGAGTGCGGGCATGAAGTGGAAAGTCATGTTCGGCTCAAGTACTGTTTTGTCTCCTTTACGGAAACTGACGGTACGCTCGCCCCAGTCCGGAGGATAGCTCAAGCCGATGGCATAACCGGAACGGCTTGTTTTTTCATAACCGAATTTGCTGATGGTTTTGCTCCACGCGGCTTCAATATCTTCGGCAAGATTTCCGTATTTCGCGGCATTCAATGCGGACTCAATACCTTCCAGCACAGCTTTTTCCACATCAAGATATTTTTGCGGCGGCTTTCCCAGATAAACGGTACGTGAGAGCGGACAGTGGTAACGCTGATAGCATCCAGCAATTTCAAAAAAAGTTCCGGAATTGTTGGCAATCGGTTGATCGTCCCATGTCAAATGCGGGGCCGAAGCATCGGCTCCGGTTGGCGTCATCGGTACCATCGCCGGATAATCTCCGCCAAAGCCTTGCTCTCCGGAAGTTGAGCTCACTCCGGAAATGGCGGAATGATATATTTCTGCCACCAGATCATTTTTACGCATTCCGGGTTCCATGACTTCCAAAATGCGGGCGTGCATTTTTTCCACAATTCGTGCTGCTTTACGCATGTAAACCAATTCCTGCGGTGATTTCACTGTGCGCTGCCAATTGACTAAACCAGTCGCGTCTGTCAATGTTGCTCCGGGTAAATTTTTCTGCAGGGATTCAAGACAGGACGCGGAAAAATAATAATTGTCCTTTTCAACTCCGATTGTTTTTTTCGCCCAGCCTTTTTCTTTGAAAATATTACTCAAAAAATCCATGGGATGTTTTTCCGGATTTTGTACATAATCATCCTGATAACCGATAATATTCTCATGCTGCATGAACACCGTGCGCTTTGAACCGTTGGCGCACCATTCCGCGTCCATACCAAAGAGGTTCGCCTTCCAAAGTCAAGACCACGCACTGATGTACGTAAAACGACCAACCGTCATATCCCGTCAGCCATGCCATGTTGGAAGGATCTGTGACGATCAGCACTTCAATATTTCTTTCAGCCATACTTTGCCGTACCTTTGCGATACGGACATCATATTCTTCTTTTTCAAACTTGGGCATTTCCCCCCTTTTTCTTGATGTTGTTTATTGATGGAAACGTAAAAAGAATGAAATCTAAAATTTTCTGTCAAAATTGTTAGTTCTCTCCTTCTACTCAATCCCCCAAAATATAATGCTCATACAAAAGCGGCAAAGAAGAAGACAAATGTTCTTCTTTTAAGAGATAACAAATCACATTTTCGCTGGAAGGGATGATTTCTGCTTGCGGGACCTTTTTGCTTTTTGCCGCAGTTTTGTCAAAGACAACCGAAATCGTTGCCCAGCCTTCTTCCTTCTGCAGAGAGCCCGAAGTTTTTCTGAGCAGCTTTAAGTTGTTTTCCAGATAAACATCATTTTTCAGTAGAAATCTGTGTTCATCGATCCTGATCATTTCCGGAACTGATTTAAGTACATCTGCGGAGTTCTCAAAGGTGATGAGTGCCATGTTTTCTCTATGTGCCAGCGTGACCAGATCGCTTTGGTCAGTAGCTTCATGGTGAAAAATTGTGGTACCGGCCGCAGTGCTGAAAGTGTTGCGTGCGACAATTGGTGTTTTTGTTTTGAGTGACGCTTTTAATGCCCGCGGATGAATAACCGTACTGCCTTCGTTCGCCATGCTCAGGATTTGCGTGGCACTGATTGAATTTATAAAAGACGCAGTCGAAATTTTACGGGGATCACAATTTGCGATACCGTCAACATCCGAATAAATTTCCACTCTATCTGCATTCAATGCAGCGCCCAGCGCTACCGCACTGGTATCACTGCCTCCGCGGCCAAGAGTACGGACATCTCCTATTGCGGTTGCTCCCTGAAAACCGGCAACGACTGCGATTTTACCCTGATTCAGTGCCTTCAGAATTCGGGCTGGATCTATTTCCAGAATTTCAGCGTTTCCTGGATTATCATCAGTTAGGATACCTGCCTGTCTTCCTGTGAAAGACTCCGCAGGAAGTCCGTTTTGACTGAGCAAATGCGAAAAAAATGCGGAACTTAGCGTTTCACCGATACTCATTACCGCATCTAGTTCCGCTGGATTGACTGGTTCACCTAAATCTTTGAGCAGTGCAATCAGTGTGTCTGTCGCATAAGGCTCACCTTTGCGTCCCATTGCGGAAACTATTACAACCAGTTTTTTACCGGATTCAGCATGACCGCGAATATGTTTAATTGCTTGGGCTCGTGACTCTTCACTGCGGACACTGGTGCCGCCGAATTTCATTACAATGACTGAATCAGCGGTGCCGTTATTTTTCTCCATATTATTTTTGATATTTGTTGAAATTTATGGAACTCTGACCAAGTCTCTTTTTACCAGTTCCTGTGCAATTTGAACCGTGTTCAGCGCCGCGCCTTTGCGAAGATTGTCGGAAACACACCACATGTTGAGCGCGTTATCCGTGGAAAAATCGCGGCGGATACGACCCACAAAAACTGCGTCTTTGCCGGTGGCATTCAAAGCAAGCGGATAAACATTATTTGCCGGATCATCCTCAAGTTCAATTCCGGGAGATGCGGCGAGTAGTGTTTTTATCTCCTCTATCTCAAAGCTCTTTTCAGTTTCGACATTCAGGCTTTCACTATGACTGGTCGTCACCGGAACCCTGACTGTGGTTGCAGTTATTTTAATCTTAGGATCAAGTATTTTCGCGGTTTCCAGAATCATTTTCATTTCTTCTTTGCTGTAGCCATTTTCCAGAAAAAGGTCAATGTGCGGCAGGATATTGAAAGCAATCTGATGCGGATATACTTCCGTAAGTATTTCCTCTCCGTTTGCAAAAGCATGTGTCTGCTTCTGCAGTTCATCCACCGCAGCCTGTCCAGAACCGCTTACAGCCTGATAAGTACTGACTATCACACGTTTGATTCTGTATTTATCATGAATAGGTTTGAGAGCAACCAGCATTTGAATCGTCGAGCAGTTTGGATTGGCGATTATTCCCCGATGATTTTCCAGTGAGTCCGCATTTACTTCAGGAATGACCAGCGGATGCTCCGGAACCATCCTGAACGCGGTGGAATTGTCGATAACTACGCAGCCAAGATTCACCGCCTCCGGAGACAGTTCCAGCGAGGCTTTCTCGCCGGCGCTCATAATGGCGATATCGACTCCTGCAAACGCAGCCGGTTTTGCTTCAATTACAGAATATTCCGCATCACGCCAACGGACTTTTTTCCCTGTGTTTTGTGCTACATCCATCAACACGAGATCCCCGATTGGCAGCTCACTCTTTTCCAGAATGTCGCGCATTTCGGTACCGACATTACCCAGGGCACCGACCACCGCAATAGTATATTTTTTCATTATTTATTTTTATATTTTTTGATTTAAAGCTGTTCTGGTTTTCACAGGAGCAGCTTTTCATCATGACAGCAGATCCGAATGCAGTTATTTCAACCTTTCCACGAGTATTCTTTAGTCAATTGATCCGCGACTGAATTCAGTGCTTTTGTGGTACGGGTTACAATGTCGTCCACTTCTTTTTTGGTGATGCTCAAAGGCGGTGCGAAACCAAGGATGTCACCATCAGGCATAGCACGTGCGATAAGATTTTGTTCGAGACAAGCCGCCGAAACTTTAGCTCCAACTTTCCAGGAGGCATCAAATCGCAGTTTTTTTGATTTATCCGCCACAAATTCCAGCGCTAACAGTAAGCCAACACCTCGTACTTCGCCAACCAGCGGATGGTCTTCAAACGAATTTTTAAACTGCTCTTGCAGATAAGAACCTGTGTCCCGTGCATTTTCGGTTAATTTTTCCCGTTCCAGAATATCAAGATTTGCCAGCCCCGCGGCTGCACCTAAGGGATGGCCGGAATAGGTCCAGCCGTGTCCCATTGGACCGAGCTCTTCGGAACCGCGTTCTATTACTTTCCAGACACGTTCACCCACAATCACTCCGGAAAGGGGTAAATAGGCGCTGGTCAGGCCTTTGGCAATCGTGATTAAATCCGGACGTATGCCATAGAGATGCGAACCAAATGGCGCACCAACTCGTCCAAAGCCGCAAACGACTTCATCTGCGATTAAAAGCACTTCGTATTTACTAAGTACTTTTTGAACTGCATCCCAATATCCTTCAGGCGGAGGAATCAATCCGCCTGTTCCCATTACAGGTTCACCAATGAAAGCTCCTACTGTTTCCGGACCTTCCGCCAAAATCATTTTTTCCAACTCGTCAGCGCAATGCTGTGAGAATTCGGTTTCGCTCATGCCGTCCTCTGCATTCCAATAAAAATACGGAGCAAGCGTGTGGAGGATTCCGTCAATCGGCAAATCAAAGGCTTGATGAAACAGGTTAAGACCGGTCAAACTTCCTGCGGCAATGCTCGAACCGTGGTATCCCCTGTCACGTGAAATTATTTTCTTTTTGGACTTGTTGCCCAGAATATTCTGATAATAACGCACCAGTTTGATTTGCGTTTCGTTTGCATCAGAACCGGAAAGTCCATAATAAACTTTACGCATTCCGTCCGGAGCCCAGTCAATAATACGCCGTGACAATTCAATAATTGCTTCATTGGAATGACCGACATAAGTGTGATAATAGGCTAGTTTTTTGGCCTGTTCGTAGATCGCGTCCGCGATTTCTGTTCTTCCGTAACCGACATTTACACAATAGAGTCCTGCAAATGCATCCAGAAGTTCTGTGCCTTGCTGGTTTTTAATGTAAATTCCGTTGCCGCTTTGAATAATGTTGACCGGAAGTTTACCGTGGGCATGGTCACTCGCGTGTGTGGACGGATGAAAGACGGTGTCACGGTCGGTGCTTTGAAGCTGCGCTATTGTTTGCTTTGTTGACATGGTTCTTTTGACGACAGGTTGAACTTAGAAGAAATTATGAATTCAGTCTATCGTTTAACAGACAAAAAGTGTTATTGAATTTACAGTTTATTCGGAAAAAATTAGAAAAATATTTGCGGTCGACAGAATTTTATTTGGCTTTCCTTGACAAACTCAAGTATCACTTTCAGGCTTAAGTAGTTTTTCAATTGGATAGCCGCTTTGTTTGACAGGTTTGGTCACAATGTGTGTGTAGTAACGGTCGATGTTCAGTTCAGAATTGAGGAGGAATTCGATTTTCTGCTGATAATGATGAATATTGTTTACAATCATTTTGAGAATATAATCAACACCTCCACCTAAAGCATGACACTCTACCACCTCCGGAGTTGCCAGAATTGCCTCTTCAAATTTACTAAAATCCTCGGAACGGTGCTGTTTTAAATGGATCTGTACTAAAACCAGTGAGTTGGCAACAATCCTGTCAATATCAATTTTTGCAAAATAACCTTCAATATATCCTGCCTGTTCGAGTCTCTTTAAACGTTCGTGACAGGGACTGACCGAAAGGTGTACTTTTTCCGCTAATTTGGTTTTAGTAATCCTACCGTCTTCCTGCAGCGCGACCAATATTTTAAGATCTATTTCGTCCAGTTTCATATGCATCCATAAATTATTTGTCAGCATGGACTAAATGATGAGCGTGTAAGAATAAAAAATATCATCCAAGTTTGTCATCTTTAGCATCTGTCGAGTCTATAAAAACTGGAGCCAAGTGGCAAGCGGCTTGTGTTTCAATATTTACAGATTTTCAAAGTTCAGAATCTTGCATAAAGCAGTTTTTTATCGTCGCGGATAAGTGTATAATTATTCCAGCCAAATCGTTCTTGTTAATAAATTGAATCAAGTGCGGTTCAGGGATATTTTTTAATACATTGATAAAAGGAAATAAGACAAATGTTGGATATGAAACAGGCTGCAGAACATGTTTTAATGCTGGCAGCAGAAAAAGGACATAAAGACGTTGATGTGGTGGTTGAACGTGATGATTCGTTGAGTATTGAAATTCAGGACGGTAAAGTGGAAAAAGTGGAACAATCCACTAGTCTTGGTTTGGGGGTCAGGGTACTTGACGAAGGCAGGACAGGGCTTGCGTCAACGGAGAGGTTGAGTCAGCAATCAATCGCACATGCTTTTCAAAATGCGTGTGAAAACGCAAAACTGCAGGATCCAACTCAAGTTGTAATGCTGAACGCACCCACGCAAATTCCGGACTCATCAACGCTTGAACTTTATAATCCGGCACTTGATCAACTTAATGCAGATGATCTGACACAACTCGGACTGTCTATGGAAGATGCAGTCAAAGCCGCGGATGAGCGTGTGGTTTCAATTCCCTACCTTGGTGTATCTCGCGGACGTAATGAATCACTTTTACTTTCCAGCAGAGGTGTTTCCTACAGTCAACAATCGAATGAAGTTGCTGCATGGTGCGGACCGCTTTTACAGGATGGAGATTCAAGAAAATC
>JAPKDT010000313.1 GCA_028822475.1 SAR324 cluster bacterium | reverse complement strand
GTTGATTTTTTAAGCGCACATGTTCTTTTATTTATTGTGCGCTTTTAAGATTAATAACAATTATATTCACTTTTAGAAAACGGATAGTTACTTACAATGTCTTCAGTATCAGTAACTGCAAAGGAATCCCCGCTACTGCTTCGTTTGTGGCGAAATCAGGAATACCGCTCCGTTTTTATTCAAATTATGACGATGCTGATACTGTTTACCTTCCTGGGACTGATCGGCAATAATGTCTCAAATAATCTGGAAAAAGCAGGTAAAGATTTCAGTTTTAGTTTTTTAAGTTATCCTGCTGGTTATGATATTACCTTCCAGCCATTCATCTCTTTCTCTCCAACTGATACACACTTCAGAGCAGCGATAGTTGGCTTACTAAATACCCTTTTAGTAGCCTTTTCAGGTGTTATAATTGCTTCCATTATGGGCTTTACAATGGGGGTTTTGAGGCTCTCTAATAATTGGTTGATTAGCAGGCTCGTATACGTTTTTCTTGAATTCACTCGCAATGTCCCAGTACTTTTACATATATTTTTTATATACAGTATCTTCCTTTATATTCTTCCTGTACCAAAAAAAGCGATCAGCATTTCAAATACAGTCTTTTTAACTAACCGTGGCTTTTATTGGCCATCCCCTGTTTTTGAGGACGGCTTTGGCTATGTCTGGTTTGCTTTTTTGACTTCAATAGCGGCAGTCATTACATTCTTGATCTGGGAACGTAAAAATCAGGATAAAACTGGAGAAAAATATCCATCTTTTATAATTTCTGCGGCTCTTATAATCGGCTTACCTCTTTTGACTTTTTTCATTTCAGGCTCTCCTTTGTCCTGGGAAATTCCGGTCATTAAAGGGTTCAACTTTAAG
Source organism: SAR324 cluster bacterium (assembly GCA_028822475.1). GTDB lineage: Bacteria > SAR324 > SAR324 > SAR324 > NAC60-12 > Arctic96AD-7. The sequence goes on along the minus strand of JAPKDT010000313.1, from coordinate 1,454 downwards.
GGAGGCACAGCTATCAAGCCTGAATATATTGCGCTGACATTTGCTCTTGCCTATTACACCTCTTGTTTTATAGCTGAAATTGTGCGGAGCGGAATATTAGCAGTTAGTAGGGGACAATCTGAAGCATCTCTAGCATTGGGATTGAGTCACGGAAAAACATTAAGACTAGTAGTAATCCCACAGGCACTGCGTGTCATCATTCCCCCTCTGGCAAGTCAATATTTGAACCTAACTAAAAACTCTTCACTGGCGATAGCCATCGGCTACATGGATGTAGTGGCAACCATAGGGGGTATTTCCCTGATGCAAACCGGCAGAGAGATGGAGTCAATGATTCTTGTCCTGCTAACTTATTTGATTATTTCATTATTAATTTCTGCATTTATGAACTGGTTCAACAAAAGAATTTCTTTAGTTGAACGCTAAAAATGATTAAATTGTGAGCTTAATATTACAACAAGAATTTACTCCGGGGAATCATCCGGACTTGCCACCTCCTTTAAAGACGACTGGGATTATTGGCTGGGTAAGAAAGAATTTATTTTCTTCTCCATTAAATATAATACTCACATTACTGACTTTTTTCTTGTTGTGGAAAAGTCTGCCTCCACTTTTTGAATGGGCTGTTGTCAATTCTATTTCCTCTGCGGATTCACGTGCACAATGCTGGAACCAGATGTCTTCTCCGGGCTCAGGAGCCTGTTGGGCTTTTATCAAGGACCGTGTGCAACTTTTTACTTATGGATTCTATCCAACGGATTTGCGATGGCGTGTAAACATCTCTTTCCTTTTGCTCGCATTAGCACTGATACCAGTTCTATATGAAAAATTACCATATCGAAAATACGGTTTGATTTATTCAGTATTATTCCCTTTTATCGCAGGCTGGTTACTGGTAGGAGGATTTGGTTTAAAAACGGTAGATACCGATCAGTTTGGTGGCATTATGCTTACGTTGATTCTTGGTGTGACAGGAATTTCATTTTCATTGCCGATTGGCGTGGTGCTAGCCCTTGGACGTCAGTCTAATATGCCCGTACTCAGAATTTTATGCGTGCTTTTTATTGAGTTTATTCGGGGTGTTCCGCTCATCACATTGTTATTTGTGGCCTCAACGATGCTCAATTATTTTTTGCCACCTGGAACCGTCTATGCTTTGTTAGTGAGAGTCTTGATAATGGTTACCATATTTGCCTCGGCCTACATGGCAGAGGTTATCCGCGGTGGTTTACAGGCAATTGACAAAGGACAACATGAAGCCGGTGACTCTCTTGGACTTACTTACTGGCAAGCGAACAGACTGATTGTTTTACCGCAGGCTATGAAAATTTCAATTCCCGGTATAGTGAACACTTTCATCGGTCTTTACAAAGATACGACACTGGTGCTTATAATCGGTATGATGGATATTCTTGGACTTGGAAATGCTTCCTTAGCTGATGCTAAATGGGCAG
>JAPKDT010000312.1 GCA_028822475.1 SAR324 cluster bacterium | reverse complement strand
GTAGAATTAGTTACGTATTTTACTAATCTAAGGACTCGCTAGGAAAAGTATTTTCGCTTGGAACTTTTATAAATCGAAGCAAAAGTCTCACTTTGTTGTTCTAATAAAACGTTTAGTCTTACAGGAATAAAATCTTTCTCTGAAATCTGTTTTCTGAGCTTGCCTAAGTTAATTTTTAGCTAGCATTAAACTCATTTAGTGGTTCAGATCACGCCCAAACAGCGATCATGAGTCGGAATAATTGCTCCTAAAACAATAAATCTGACTAAGTACTAATTGAGTTTTCCCCTTTGATTTAGTTTTATGGCGCCCATCTGTTCTGCCGGGTTAAATCAAACGCAACCCTGTCCCAGGCCAGTAAGCGTGCTTCTAATTCGTCATAATAAGAGTTCGGCACATTATCAACTAGTTTCCCGTACTCCATACGGCGTACCAAAGAGTGTTTGAGATAAGCGCGGTCAGTGATGATCCCAAGCAGTGAACCTTCACGCACAAGTGCTTCTGATTCCTGTTCCTGCAATAGACTTGTCCCAAGTGCTGTGTATTGTGTGTCCAAGTTCATGAACTCCACAAAGGTTGGCATTAAATCAAGTTGAGATGTAACTGTTTCAATTAACTTTGGTTTCAGCAAGGACGGAGCATAAAAGATCAAAGGAATCCTGAATTTCTCCAGAAAATCTCCTTTTTGGAAATGAGCAAGGACGTGATCTGCAGTAATCACAAAGATTGTTTTGTCAAACCATGGTTCTTTCTTGACCTTTTTAAAAAACTCGCCGATCGCCCAGTCAGTATAATGCAGAGAGTTAAGATAACCGCCCTCTTCAGTTGCATGATGAGGATAACGGTTGAAAGGACCAGTCAGTTTGGGAAAAGGCGTGTGATCTGTACTCAGACTGATGAAAGCCATGAAAGGTGTTTTACGGTTTTTGATCTTTTCCAAACTGAACATCAATGTTTCATAGTCCCAGCCTAGGTTACGATCTTTTTCTTCCGGAAGATAATCCAGCAGCAGCGGCATATCTTCTTTACCATAATATTCACTAAAACCGGTAGAACCAGCGATAGCCTGTGCCAGGAATGATTCACGCAGTGTACTGTTGACAAAAATTGTCGAAGTACCATGCTGTTCCGCCATGGTCGCTATTTTTGAATAATTTGCTGATATATTTGCAATTGTCGGTAGTCCCAAAACAGAGGGCATTCCAGTCAGTACTGATTGCGCACCTTCAATACTACGTTGACCGTGAGAATAAAAACGATTGAACTTCCAGCCTGCTTTACTCAACTTGTCCAAATTCGGTGTTATTTTGTAATCATTTCCACCAAAACTGTCAACATAACGCGGAGTGAGACTTTCAACAAAAAGCACAACCAAGTTGTTCGATTTTCCAGATTTTGGAACATTTATTTGCGCCAGCGGAAATGGCTTCTGCCAGAAATCTCCTGATAAACTTAAGGTTTTGCTGATTTGCAAATTTGAAATTGAGAGACGTTCAACTGGTGCAGACAAACTGGAGTGGGAAGCTGAAAAAACTCCGTTCAAAACCAGGTTGCCGAAACTGCTGCTGCCTGAAGAATATGCATGAACAATGGCCAGTGGTTTCATCCCGATGCCGCCCCGTCCAGCAATAACCGCGAAAACAAAAAAGATGATAAATTTAGGCCAGTGCATATGTACCGTTCTTACTTTGACTTTGCTGAGACTGAGCCAGTAATTCAGTCCTAATAAGACCATCCCAAACCAGAGTGTCAAATAACCCGGATTTGCCACGGCTTCACTGATTAAATAATTTATGTCTTTTCCTAAAAACAATAATTCGTTTGTTAGATGCCGTTTCACATAACCGAAATATATAATGTCCCCAATCAACAGTGTACCTTCTAAAACAAAGACAAAAAAGACCAGAATGGAAAGTGCTATATGCCACCATTGAGAAGTGCACCAGCGAAACGGGAGAGCCATTAAAAGCAGAGGTATTCCTGAAAAAACCAGTAAAGATGCTAGATCAAACCGAAGGCCATAGAAAAAACCCAGTAGGACCTCACTTATTGAAAGTGAACTGAAGTTTTGATAGTGAATCACAAAAATCCCAGTCCGGGCCAGCATGAAGATAACAAGACCGATTCCGAGATAAGAAAATATTTTTTGAAAGATGCTCATACTCAACTCTTTTTACGTTTTAGTTTTAAGTTGTTCATAATTGTTGATGTTGATAAAATTATTCTACGATCACTGTTAATTTAGAAGTTTGCATTGCAAAACTCAAGAATAAAGACATGTTGAGCAAACGCGGATTTTGTTATTTTCAGTGAAATATCGAGT
>JAPKDT010000039.1 GCA_028822475.1 SAR324 cluster bacterium | reverse complement strand
GTCCTACTCCGGAATACCCCCTTTTTACAGCAAATTCAAACGCACTCTTTAAACCATCAGGTGCAAGCATCACTTCACTTAACTGCTCAGGTTGTATCCTGGTTTCCTGTAGACAAACCACATCAGCTTCCTGAGCTTTAAGCCATGCAAAAAAACCTTTTGAATCCGCGGAACGGATGCCATTGAGATTTGCAGAAATTACACGCATAAAAGATATTTGCTGTTTAAATGTATTTTTAGCACTTACTGAAAAGTTTAGCTTTTGTCATCCTGACTAGATCCAGGATCCAGTTCAGTAATCAGCTTGAGGAAAATTCTAAAGAAATTATATATTTTTGATTCTCTGCGAATTTTGGATAGCCCTTTAGTACCATGAGGGATTTGTTGACCCTGACTCCGGAAACTTTTTTTGACAGGGCAAAAACTTCCTCCTTTATTTCTCCGCCTTTATATATATGCAGCACAGATTCTGCTTTCCTTAAGTCTGCGGTCCAGCGTACCAAATCGATTAGTGGTGCGACTGCCCGTGCGGTCAGCAGTGGAAATCTTTGACGCCACGGACGCTGTTTGCCTAATTCTTCTCCACGTCCAAGTACAGCTTGGGCATTTGAAAGTTTTAAGCTTTCGATCATTTGCTGCACAACTTCAATTTTTTTATGTCGTGAATCCAGCAGAGTCAGCCGTAAATCAGGACGCACAATAGCCAGCGGCATTCCAGGTAAACCTCCGCCTGTACCGAAATCACAAACGTCCGCATCAAGGCCGAATTTCCGGAAAATCAACAATGCCAGGCAAGGTAGGATTTGTTTTTCCCACAAAAATTCCGTTTCTTTACGGGAAATTAAATTTACTTTTTGATTTACCTCCAACAGTAAAGCGGCCCATTTTTCGAGCAGCTGCCATTGGCTGTCTGAAATATCGAGTCCGTTCTCTAAGCATATTCGTCGGACATTTTCAGCAGTGAGAGGACTTTGATAATCACTCATTCTAGAGTGTTTGCTGGAAGGAGACTGGAGTGGCGCAAATTTCAGCTGAAAGGCTGATTGCGAACTGAATTGATTTCATCTAAATTAGTTTGAGACTGCATGCTTAGCTTCCACGGGGCTTTCCTGAGCTGAAGCCGCTGAGGTGTTCGCTGCTATTTTATCGCCAAATAAAGGATGGCGTGTGGAGTATTTACTGTCTTGTATTATAAACTGTAATCCGAGACGTTTTTCAAGATTAAAAAGCAGAGGGCCCTGAAGATTTACAGTCACATCTTCCATATTTTTGGCCATGGTGACAAGGGCAAAGACTGACAGATCCTTGATACTTTCTGCTTTCAGTTTTTTCAAATTATCCTTGGTCAATTCAAGTTCATAATTTGAAACAGAAACATGCGGTTCAATCATCACAAAAGCAAGCGCCTGGTTATCAACGGCCTGCAGCCAACGGAATGGTGACGCTGCTTCATCTTCTCTGATCACAAAACGACGGTCTTCGGAAAAACCTATTAAACCTGAGGGCAAATTTATTATCTGATCTTCTTCTATTTCAATCTCGCCGAAGCGGGAAGTTTGAATAAGCATTATATCTGATTTGATTTAGAGTTTACCTAAAAGATTTTTGAGTCCTGCTAAAGAAAGTGGTGACTCTTCTGCTGCACGCCTGTTTTCTTCCTGAATGCAAATATATACTTCTTCCCTGTGGATTATATAACTCCGGGGTGCTTCGATTCCAATTCGCACTTGTTTGCCTTTGACCTCTACCACCGTGATCTTTACATCATCCCCAATGGTTATGCTTTCTCCCGACTTCCGTGTCAGTATGAGCATAGTTGCCTACCTTTTAAACGATTGATTCCTGACTTAAAGGAACTAAATATGTTTCAAAAACTTTGCTGAATTAACGCAGAAAATCCGACAGTGTCGGCTGGATCAAACGTGCACCTGTACTTAGTGAAAGTTTGTTGTTAGCTTCCGCGACTTTCAGGTCCACCGTTGCTTCAGCAATATCGAGATCCTGTATATCCGAAAGCTGACTCTCCTTCTCAAACTGCTGGTTTTCCAATTTTGCCTGAGTTGCATAGAGCTCACGAATGGTGTTTCCCACGTCTGCCTGCTGCTTCAGAACCTGATTTTGTGCTAATTCAAGTTCGTCTAAACGATTTGCAATCGCAGTGCCATCATTTGCCAGAAGGGCACGCTCCATGGCAGCAAGCAAAGAAAACGTATCCACTCCGTTTTCGCCTTCTCCGAATAGGAGGTCCTGAGCGGTCACATTAACCGGGATGGCAAGTCCATTTGAAATCAGGGCTTCTTTTTTATGAACAGAGCCATTATAGGTCACTTCCGGATTCGGCTGATAGACAAGCTCAATCCCTTCGGGGAATAAAATCCCCAGTGAATCTATATCAAATTCTGCTGATTTCTCAGAATTAAAATCAAATTGTCTTGGGAGAACATTGCCCAGACGACCCTCCTGATCCGAAAATTTAAGCACAACCTGATCATTGGGTTTTCCATCCGGATTAAAAACGTGTGTTACCGGTCGTAAAGTTTGCTCTTTGCTCCATGTTCTACCATCGTCATCTGAAATTTTCACCCTGGCCTGTCCCCAGACTCCGCCTTTGGTGACTTTGATTCGATAATTGTTTGTGGAAAAACCCTCAAATTGTGCCCGAAATTGTTTCACATCCAGTAGCTCACGGATGTCTTTTTGCGTAATCTCTTTTTTCTCTACTTTAGCAGGTTGAAAGATACCGTTTTTTTTCAAAGCCGGAGAAAGACTTTTAATTCCGGAAAACAAATAAAGTTTACCCTCACGCGCGTTTCCTATGTCAAATAATGTTCTGCTGGCTGCAGAAAACTCACGGGCCACCATCTGTCTTGTTTCTTCGTTTGAATCGCTGCCGGACTGTGAAAGCGCAAGTGTACGGATCTGTCCCAACATTTCATTGACACCCCCAATTTCCAGTTCCGAGCGCTGCAGCCAGCCGATGTTGTCTTCAACATTCCGGAGCAGTTGTTTCTGCGAAGTTATAGTAGTAACAATATCTTGTGATCTGGCCGCACCTATAGGATCATCGGACGTTTTGTTCAAACGCCGACCTGTAGCCATCTGGACTTGTATGTCCTGAAGCTTACCTGAAGATCTTTGTATGTTGTCAACTACGTGATCACGTTTTGTGACCTCTGTCACTCGCATTTAAAAGTACTCTTGGTTTGGGTTTAAGTTTTTCTTAACAGTTTCCAATTTAAAAATGATGAAGACGTAAAAGGTCAAACTGCCGGACTTGTTTGTCATTCCCGCGAGAATGGAAATGAAAACTTTTTACAACGGTATGATGAAGGATTCATTTTATTTCTAATAATTTACATATTAATAACGGTTTCCATCATTTTATCAACAGTATTGATAAAACGCGCAGATGCTTCATAAGCTTTCTGGTACTGCATCATGTCCGTCAGTTCTTCATCCATGTTGACTGAACTGATTGAACTCCGAATTTCCTTAAACTGCTTTACCATACTTTCCTGTTGTGCCTGTTCAGTATTATTTCTTTGAATTTTAAGTCCCATGCCTGTGAGTACACCATTGTAATACTCGTCAAAAGTCATGGTCTCATCCCTCATGCTGGCCATTGTCTGCAGTTTTGTAATTTCCAGTGCGATTCGGTTATCTCCAGGAATAAGGTCTTTGCCTGTAGAAATGTTGTTTGTATTCTCAATAATATGTCCACTCAACTGAATGTCTTCTGCGCCTTTAAGAGTATCAAAGAAACTGTTTAAACCAAGAACCTGTGCGAGACTGGATTGATCTTCACCAAAAATAAATTTGTAGTCAGTACCACTTTGTAAGAGCAGCGAACCATCTCCTTCAATAGAAGCCTGCAGTAGACCAGGATCGTTGACAGTTTGATTGAGACGCTTGACAATATCCGGAAGTGTGTCTTTTCCTGCCTGAACTTCTATCTCATAAGTTTCCAGAATTTCATTGTGAGGATCAACCAGATGAAGCTGAAAAATACCGTCTTTCAGGAAAGGCAGAGGTTGATTAAGTGCGGCAGAATTTAAGCCGAAGGTGCTCTTCATTATTTCTGTCGCGGAATTAATTCCGGTGCCAGAAGCGTGAATTTTGTTGACCTTTCCGGCAAGACTGAAAGCTATTTCGTCAAGATTTTTCTGATACGCTACAATTGTATCATCACGCATTCTTAACATTTCGGCCATTTCACCTTCACGAAAAGTTCTGGTCAAATTACGACGGTTATCGTTGGTTGAAACACCGTCTATGTTAAGCATCCCCAACTCGCCACCCTTCATTTTACCTTCGAGCTGATAGTGGTTATTTCCTTCAACCAGAGTCCAGTCACGACCGACGATAACCGTGGTACGTCCATTAGGATCTTCAAAAGAATTTACATCCACCAAATCTGACAATTCTTCAATTGCCTGATTTCGTGCATCACGCATATCGTTTGCTACACGCTGTCCACCTTCATAAGAATTAATCTGCCGATTCAACTCCGCTACTTTCCCACCTAACTCATTTACCTTGTTAACTGTCGCCACGAGACGTCCGTTAATTTCTTTACGCAAACCACTGAGTTGAGAATGCATACCTCGAAAACGACTAGCCAGTACATCACTTTGTACCTTTACCTGCATTCTCGCAGGTTCAGATTCGGGTTGATTAGAAAGTTGACTCCACGAATTCCAAAACTCGTTCAACGCTTTGTGTAAACCGTTGCCTTCTGTTTCACTAAAAATTATTTCTATTTTTTGCAGAAATTCTCCGCGTGACTTAAACATTCCGGAGCGTGGATTTTCCTGGAGAATTTTGCGCTGTACGAATTTGTCGTAAACCCGTGAGGTCGGCTGCGCGTCGGCACCGCCTCCTACGCCGGTTGGATCCGGTGCAGAAGTGCCTGAGCGTACCTGTTGGCGAGAGAAACCCTCTGTCTCTTGATTGGCAATGTTATGCCCAACTGTTTGCATTGCCCGCTGATTTATACTCAGGGCGCGTTGTCCCAAATTTAGGGAACTATTGAGCGAAGACATGGTAAAAAGGCAGAAATAATTAGGGTTCCTTAACGATCTTAGCGACTAAAAGTCAGACTTCTGTGCGGGAAATTGTGCTCGTCGCTGTTTGTATTTTTCCTGCATCTGAATAAGTCGGAGGACCGTTCTGGAGTTGGCTCATGAACCGAATCGAAGACTCGACCGACTTTAAACGGCCTGATGCCTGAAGAGAGTTTTCATCCGCTATTTTGTGAATTTGGTTTATTAAACTCTTCAGTTTATCAAAACATTGCTGCAGCGGTACTGAGTATTCCTCCGTCACACGGCTAATAATTACACTCAGTGTAAGGTCTTTCGATTCCATCTTCCAGAAATCGGCAACCTGTTCCACAAGCTGAATTCGCTCCTTCTCAAGTCGGACAGAGGCACGTACACAGCGTGACTTTTCACCCTGAAGTTTGAGCAGTTCTGAACCGCGTAAACGGCCAAAACCTTCGGATTCCTTCTGCAGCATAGCAATCAACTGCTCGTGCAGTTCGACTTCCTGTCGTAAAATATTCAGAAGTTCTTTCATAATTAAAAGGACACCTTATAACGGCCTTTCACGTACACCATATTACTCATGGGCTTATGATTCAGACCGTATCTTCATGAAGAGCGTCTTCCAGCATTGCTTTGGCCAGTCGTTCTGAATCTACCTGAAATTCGCCACTCTTGATTTTAGCTTTTAATTCTGCAACCCGGTCCGCTCGTACTTCCGGTTCAATGGAAATTCGATCTTTAATTTTATTCATCACAAACGTCGAATTCTTATCCGGAGTTTCCGCAGTTCCCTGAGTGTCTCCGTAACGACCCGTCGTTTTCTGATTTTCTTTAGCAGTACCACCCTTTACTCCATGAAATTCGGGAGGCTGTTGTCCAATAATTTTCATATGCACCTGTTGATGTTAAATGTTCAATTCCCTAATTCCGCGAGAATGTCCGGTGTAAGCCGACAAGCATACCCGCAGACTCAGACGAGCGCAACAATAAATGTACGGTGCGCTGATCTGAGAAGACCCATAGGGCGTGTTAAATAACAAGATTCCGGAAATTATTAACATTAACTTCCGAAAACAGCATAAATTGCCACTTCAGTCTTGGGCCTCAGCTAAGGTGATCTGCGGATCAGGAAGATCCTTGTTTTTTGCTTCCTGGATTTATCACAGAAACACCTTATTGCAGGTATCGGCCGTTTAATAACAAAACTTTAGTGTTTTTTTATTTTTTATTCACCTTTGGTTTCAATTGCTGGTAAATCATTTCACCGAGTCCCAGACTTCCGGACTTGGCTGAAATCTGAGCGTACTGTTCATCCAGCAAAGATTGAAAAACTTTTTCTCCTTCAGACTTAGGCAGCAGATCAGACTCAAAAGATGTTTTACGCATAGTTTTTAACATCTGCTGAATAAAAATCGCTTCAAAATCGTTGGCTGATTCACGCAGTTTGGCGTCATCAGAAACACCTTTTGTCTCAGGCAGTTTCTTCAGTTGACTTGCCTGCAGAGTAAGTGCAGACAAAGGCAAAGGCATTGATAATTTCATCGTATCACAAGCTCCGCATGCAGTGCCCCTGCTGTTTTTACTGCTTTTAGGACTTCAATCAAATCTCTGCTTGAAGCACCTATTTTATTAAAACCGTTCACAATATCCTTTAAGTCCGCACCGCCTTTCAGCATAAAAACACTGGCATCCAAAATTTCACCTTCTGTTAAAGTGCCTTGTTCACTTTGCTGGTTTGCAGTAGGAAGTTTAACCTGAATATTCAATCCGTTTTGCGAAATAGCAATAGGTGAAATTCTCACATTACCTCCCATCACCACAGTTCCGGAACGTTCATCGAGTACAACTTTAGCAGTATGATCCGGAGAAATTTCCAAATTTTCGATAAAGGAAACCAGTTCCACAGTATTGCCTAAATAACTGTCCGGCACAGAAACTTCAACTGTACCTGCATCCTGGGCACGTGCACTGCGGAAACCTAAATTCTGATTGATCAATTTTGCTAAGCGAAAAGCAGTGGTGAAATCCGGCGAGTGCAAATTCATAAACAACCTGGCACGGCTGTTGAGATTCAAACTAATTTCCTTTTCAACAAGCGCTCCTCCAATAATATGCCCGACTGAAGCGACCATCCTTGAGCCTATCGGCAATTTGGCCAATTCCTCCTCCGGCAACGCAAGAGCACGGCTGACTCCTTTCGGAATACCTGCGATGGGTCCCTGCGCCAGAGCATAAACAAGTCTATCCGGGCCACGCAAGGGTGCCATAATCAAAATTCCTCCGCGCAGGGAAACCGAGTCCCCAATTGTTGCAGCAGTTACGTCCAGACGTTGTCCTGATTTTGCGAACGGCGGTAACGTCGACGTCAACCAGACCGCGGCGATACTTCGTCCAAGGATGTCCTGACTCTTTAAACTTATGCCAATTCTCTCCAATGCGTTCACAATCGGCTTTCTGGAAAGCAGGCTTTCCTGTGAATCTCCTGTACCATCCAGACCAACAACTATTCCAAAACCAATCAATTCATTGTCACGCGCACCCCGTAATGCCGCAACATCCTTCACACGCACAGCCCATACCGGCGTCGAAAATACCAGTATCAGGAAAAAATGCAGCAGTACTGCGACTGAACGTGTGAAATGTGATGAGTTGATCATGATCAATAAAGATGATTGTTCTTTAAGCTTTTGATGTCCAGTTTGTAATACAAGTTCAATGCCAGATTGACGCAGTTCCACCATTCTCTAAGAACGTACGAAACGCATTTAATGACCCAACTAATTTTGTATAAATTTTCTGTCCGGAATACTATTTGTCGGAAATGTTGTCAGACTAAATTTCAGCCGGCAACTTTTTGTGCTGGTCTGTTTTCTGCATATTCTTCGTGGAGTCTAACTGATCCATCAGCAAAATGGTCTTGAAAAAGCTACAGCTGACTCAGTTCAACTCTAAGTCTCAAAGTTTGAGATAAACTGAACATCGGACATAGTTTCCGTATCCTGGAAACAATCAAGTGGGGGAAATATGGAATTGGTTTTACTGATTTTTTGCATAACTTCTGTGATCATCACTTCGATCATTGTCACCTTAGAGTTAAAAGTAGACAAAACTCTTGCAATGCCGTCTTACAAAGGAGAGATAAAGACCACTAATTTTCATGGTCAGTATATTCTTGAAGAGGATGTAAAAACTAATGAACAACTGCGTTTGAGAGTATTCGAAACATTAGACCAACAATTGAATCAATTAGGTTATGTTTCCAAAGAACCGCAACTCCAGTTTATCAACAGCACCTTGAAAAGTGAACATACCGAACTCGAAGAACTCACTCCGACCGAACTCCAAACTACATTTGTCGCGATTCTCGATGCACGTGAATCAAATGAAATTGCGGCCTGATGCTGTAATTTATTCCGGATCAACTCACACCCTCACACCTATATTTTGCTCTCGGTAATGAATCGCGCGTTTCACATATATTTGTGACATCGCGTTGATATTTTCTATAATGCTTTCTTCATAAGTTTTGCGGACTTTTGCAGGAGAACCGACTACCATTGAAAAAGGAGGAACCTCCATACCTTCCAGCAAAACTGCTCCTGCCCCGACTATACTGCCGCGGCCGATTTTAACTCCATTCATCAAAATCGCACCCATACCGATCAGGCAGTCATCTTCTACCTCACAGCCATGCATGACGCAGTGGTGACCTACCGTTACACGGTTTCCAATTATCAGTGGAAATCCTGGATCAGCGTGCCCCATGCTTAAATCCTGAAAACTGGTTTCGTCGCCTATGCTGATGTATGCCATATCTCCGCGGAGGACTGCGTTAAACCAGACTGAGGAATATGCTCCAATCCGGACTTTACCAATAAGACTTGCGTCCGGAGCAATGAAAGTTGTATCTGTAAATTCAGGTGTTGATTCATCAAGTGTGTATAAGGTCATAGTGTTTTTCAAAAAAGAGTTTAAGTTTAAATGTATGACAAACAACTTAAAGATCGGAGTTTTAACTTACACCTGACAGGCGACTGCTTTGTCCGGACTGGATTCTGCTCAACTGACGTACCAGTTTTCTGAGACTGTTGAGATTATGAGCAGAAGCAAAAATATCAATATACGGTAACGCTGCCTGCATTCCGCGCGTAGTAGGTTCGTATCCGGAACTTCCCTTCAATGGGTTGAGCCAAATTACATTTCGCGCGTGTTTGTTTAAAAAGCGCATACTGTTTTCCAGTAAATCCACTTCACCCGTGTCCCATCCGTCACTAATGATCAGTACAACAGTTTGGGAATCCACAAGTTTAAGTCCGTACTGACTGACAAATTGTTCCAGAGAAGCGCCGATTTTTGTACCACCGGACCAGTCCGGAACAGTCCCAGAAAGTTGTCCCAGCGCGCTGTATAACTCTTCTCTGCGCAGGGTTTCCGTAATTCGGTGCAGAGAGGTACCGAACACAAAAGTCTCAATCCTGCGGTAAACACACTGAAATGCGTAAATGAACTGGATCAGGAAACGACTGTAAAGATCCATAGATTTACTCACATCACAAAGTAGCACCAGCTTCAATCGCTGGCGTCTGCGTTGATGGCGGGCCAAATCCAGAATTTCCCCCCCGTTGCGTAAACTCAAACGCATTGTGCGGCGCAAATCAATACTTCCCCGATGTTTTGAATTCATCGTCCGACGGCTGAAACGAGTTGCCAGAGCCTTGCCTATTTCGTTAATCAACTGCATTACTTCCGTTAGCTCTTCTGCCTGAAAGGTGCTGAAATCTCGCTCAGAGTCGGTTTCAAAAGGACTGTAACCGGCAGCTTCTTTTTCTTCTTCAGCAGTCTCCGCACCTCCCAGCCAATCACTGATTGAAACGAAAGCCTGTTTTTGGGGACGTTCGTCAATTACCACTGCGACAGGTTCTTCTTTTTTTGCCTTGAAACGCTGTTGAAGATTTTCAGCACTTTCCCAAACATCCCAGTAGGAATGAAAGTGTTCATCAAAAATATCCTGCTCCTCGACGCTCTTGGCCAAAGTTGTACGCAGCCCCATTTTGAAAGCAACTTCATTTTTAAGATCTAGCTCTTCCAAAGCTCGTAGTGCATCCATCTGTTCACCTAAGCCGGTACTCAGTCCATGCTGACGTAGATACCTGCAGAATCCAACCAGATTTGCGCTTAATTCACGACGCAGCGCAAGATCATCATACAAATCATCGTAAGTTTGAGTTTCAAGTACTGAAGTTGATTTGTTCAGGCTGGTGGATGACATTAAGCTCTCTTGCGTTACAAATGTTGAGTCAATTTATGCTGTACAGATTCCCACAGATATATCCGGCAATCAAGCTGTTTTCAGCTTTACTTTGATAAATGAACCGTTGAAATAGCGGCCTCAAAAACAAATCAATTTGTGAGTTGAAAGTATAGTATGCTGTTATTCCGATTCCTCTCTGCCTGCAGAAAGGAATTTCATAATCATCATAATTCAGGTTTTATTGACATCCTCTCCTTCAGCTAATTCATCCAATAAAAAGCCGGGTTTAAATCGTATGATAGAAGGTCCTGTGGGACCGTCATTGATTCGTCTTGCTGTACCAATGATCTTCGGCCTGGTCTCCATTCTGCTCATAAATTTGGTGGACACTTTTTACATCAGCATGATCGGGGTACAGGAACTGGTGGCCATCAGTTTTACTTTTCCGGTTACTTTTACCTTGATGAGTTTTTCTTTTGGAATAGGAATTGGAGCTGCCGCAGTCATTTCACGTGCTATTGGTGAGGGAGACCATCACCGGGTACAGCGCCTCACCACAGACAGTCTGCTGTTGGTAGCTTTGATTATTCTGGTAGTATCCGGACTGAGTTATCTCAACCTGCACTCAATTTTTAAGCTGATGGGTGCTTCCGATGAATCATTCCCGCTGATTGAGGAATACATGATCCCATGGTTGATAGGTGTAGTTTTTGTGGTGATCCCGATAGTCGGCAACAGCGCGATCCGTGCTACCGGAGACACCAAAACGCCAAGCATCATCATGGTAATTGCCGCGATCGTGAATGCTGTACTGGATCCAATTTTGATCTTTGGCTACGGTCCATTTCCGGAAATGGGTATTAAGGGGGCAGCAATTGCCACAGTTATTTCTTATATCAGCATCATGATTGCCGGTTTATGGGTGCTTGGAAAGCGTGAGCAGATGCTGACCGCACACTGGCCGGGAATTGCTGAAATACTTAGTTCCTGGAAAGCTTTACTTTATATCGGCATACCAGCGATGTTAACCCAACTTTTATTTCCTGTCTCAAATGCGGTCTTAACACGTATTGCGGCAGATCTTGGTGAAGCAACTGTCGCCGCTTTTGGAGTGGGTACACGCATAGAATCACTCGCGATGATCGGCTCAATGGCTCTTTCATCGGTGATCATTCCATTTATAGGTCAAAATTATGGAGCAAATAATTTCGACAGAATTAAAACCGCAAGCCGGTTTACCCTGCGTTTTGCTCTGATTTGGGGTGGAACCGCATGGGTATTTCTGGCGCTAATTTCCGCTGGTATAGCCTGGGCATTTACAGACGATCCGGAAATTCAAGCTTTGATAAAGCAATATTTCTGGATCGTACCTTTTGGTTTTGGGTTTCACGGCATCTCACAATTGATAAGTGCCTCTTGTAACGCACTTCATCGACCTTTTCACTCAACCGCAATCAATATCATGCGGCTTTTTATCTTCCTCATTCCTCTGGTTTATCTGGGATCACAATTCTGGGGTACAACCGGATTTTTTGTCGGCATCGCCTTAGCTAATCTCGCCACCGGTGCTATCGCCTGGTTATGGTTCCGAAGTTCAATCTTGCCTGGTGCTTTAAGATAACTCGACGGTCACGATTTTTGCCGTATCATCCCGAACTTATGTAAAGGATCTTGTACGATCTGAGTACTTTTTTAGCTCTCTCCCTTCGTTCCAGTTGAAAAGCCTCAGTCAATAACAACCATGTATTACTAGAACTCAATAATGATGGTTGAGATCATGACTTAGAAAATAATTGAAGGTGATATTTGAAAATGAATAAGAAAGAGCGAGATGTCTGGGAGGAAGTATTAGACGGTGTACAAGAAAATAAAGCTGGTTGAGGAAGGCGTTTAACAGTCAAAATTCAGCCTGCAATTGAAGCCTTCTCAAAATATAGGTATGCCTCAAGCCCACTAAAACATACAGAAGTGTCGCCAAGTCGTAGTTCCAGGAATGGGAAGAATAACACCTGTGTATTAAAAAACAAACCTTGGTGCTTAC
>JAPKDT010000038.1 GCA_028822475.1 SAR324 cluster bacterium | reverse complement strand
GGTTTTCAGGTGAGTAACGGAACACCTTCGATATCCGGTTCCGGCTCAATTCCTGCTACAGTATCAAATACGCCAGTACCTAGCATTTTAACGGCACCGACCGTTACAAATAGTTTGCAGACAGAAAGACCTGTTCCACAAATTGAAACAGAAACTGAAAAACAAAGACCAGCAAATATTTCTACCATGAGCAAGCAACAACCTCCTTCTCAGCAATCTTTCGCTCCAACCCAAGTCATGGAAACTTTGGAGCGCAGTTTATCAGGTTTCTATCAACACCAAAACGAAACCTTACAGGTTCACCGACAATACCTGGATCAGCAGTCTGAATATTCACGAACTGTTTATCAGTTGATGCAGCAGCAAATAGAACTTGCCTCTCAAGGCACACAAATTCCTGCTACGGTTGATCAGCAGATGCAAATGTTTCACGCGCATCAGGGCGAAACCTTGCGTGTACATGAACAATATCTGCATCAGCAGTCTGAACAGACACAGTCGGCGTTGAGCATCACGCATCAGCAGTTGGGAAATTCCGGCTCAGGTTCGGCGATTGTTCAAACTACTGCGCCAGCTGTAAAGATCTCAGCACCAGTTGCAACGCCAACTCCGCTAGTTGTAAGACCAGTTCCGGTTCCAACTCCTTTACAGACAGCTCCGGCGCCTGCTTTTTCACCACCAATCGTTTCAGTTCCTGCTGTTTCGGCACATACGCTTTCCGCTACGCCTCCTGCTGTTTCGGCACCGACGGTATCACAAGGAGCTGCATCAACAGTTTCAGCTGAAAGTATTTCACAAGTGACATTGGCGGTTGTCAGTGAAAAAACGGGTTATCCGCAGGAAATGCTTGAACTTGGGATGGACATGGAATCCGATCTGGGTATTGATTCAATAAAACGTGTAGAAATTTTGGGTTCGGTTCAGGATCAAATTCCGCAACTGCCAGAAGTTCCAGGAGACGAACTTGCGGAAATGAGAACACTTGGTGAAATTGTTGAGCATCTGCAAAGCAAATTACAAACAACCGCTTCCACACTTCCGCAAACAACGCCCGCACAAAGTGAGGATCATGCTGCACCTGTTTCAACTTCAGGAAATTCGGCAGCAGACGTGACTGCGGTAATGATGGCCATTGTCAGTGAAAAAACAGGTTATCCTCAGGAGATGCTTGAACTCAGCATGGACATGGAATCGGACCTCGGCATTGATTCAATTAAACGTGTCGAAATTCTCGGTTCAGTTCAGGACCAAATTCCGCAATTGCCCGAAGTTCCTGGTGATGAACTTGCGGAAATGCGCACCCTTGGTCAAATCGTTGATCACTTAAAAAGTAAAATGGGAGACGACATCAGCAGGGTAGAAAGTTCGGCCGCAGAAGTTGTCACGACTCCGAAAAGTTCAGCTAATAATGGTGTTGATCCAGGCCCTGTTTTTATGTCAATTATCAGTGAAAAAACAGGTTATCCGCAGGAAATGCTTGAACTGAGCATGGACATGGAAGCAGATCTTGGCATAGATTCAATCAAACGTGTTGAAATAATGTGGGCACTACAGGAGCAGTATCAGGATTTACCGCAAATCGGTGCCAACGATATTGCGGAACTACGGACAGTCGGGCAAATTATCGAACACGTAAAAAAAATCTTACCTGCTGCAGGAGAAGTTGCCCTTCCGAAACTAGATTTGGCAGAAAATTCCGCCTCCACTGCAAGTTCTGTGGATTCCTCCCGTAACGGTAACGGAAACGCGGCAGTTGCTCAGGGCTCAGTTCCAGGTGAAATTGCACCTGCGCTTTTGAGCATAATCGGTGAAAAAACAGGTTATCCGCAGGAAATGCTTGAACTGAGCATGGACATGGAAGCAGATCTTGGTATTGACTCTATTAAGCGTGTTGAAATAATGTGGTCCCTGCAGGAACAACTGCCTCATTTACCTCAAGTCAGTGGCAGTGAGATTGGTGAATTACGCACCCTCAAGGAAATTGTCGATCATTTAGGTTCGCTTGCTCCAGTTGAAACCAGCGGTGCTTCTATTATTCCGGCTCCGTTTTCAGAATCTTCTGAGCCTGTAAAAAAAAACTCCTGAACTCAAAGCCTGAATTCGCGGTAGCGGAACATCAGGTAACGCTCGGCCTGGCACAGGCTGTTCCGCTCGCTTCTCCAGGATTTATACGTAAAGAACTCCCTGAGAATCCACTCTGTCTGCTTACAGACGACGGTTCTGCTCTCACGCCGGCATTGGCCGAGGCATTACACGGACAAGGCTGGACTCCCGTTATTTTACGTTTCTGCGGTATTTCCGCTTTTGATAACAGTAAACGTAAAGCGATCCGCAAAGAAACAGCAGTCATCGAGTTGTCTTCTTCTGCAGAAACTGAATTACAATCCGCACTCAAATCCTTCTCTGAAAAACACGGCAGTTTCGGAGGTTTCATACACCTTCATCCTGTGGCAAGATCTTCCTCTGAGACAAAGTTGGAAGATGGCGCGAATGCTTTTCTCAAGCAGGCTTTTCTTACAGCAAAAAATATCTATCCTGCTTTGCGTGAATCAGCACAGTCCGGAAACAGACGCAGTCATTTCCTGGCAGTGGCACGTCTCGATGGTGAACTTGGAATGGGCACCGGTGAATTCAACGCGCCGAGCAGCGGACTCTCAGGATTGATTAAAACCGCCGGAGTGGAGTGGCCGGATGTCTTTTGCCGTTTTCTGGATTTGCAACCCAAGTTAAAAGCTGAAATCGCGGCAAACTGTATATTACAGGAACTCCAGGATCCGGATTTACGAATCAGTGAAGTCGGCTATTCCGCCAGAGGAAAGTCCGGAACATCCAGGATGACAGTTAAACCAAAAAATGTGCGTGATTTAACAACCGCAAATGCCGGTAAATCCTTAAGTAAAAATTCTGTTTTCTTGGTAAGTGGCGGCGCGAGAGGTGTGACCGCGGAATGTGTGGTGAAACTTGCAGAAACACAACCCTGTAATTTTATTTTGTTGGGACGCTCACCGCTTGAAGATGAACCGAAATGGGCGAAACCCGTCGGCGAGGATAAGATGAAATTAAAACAGGCAGCAATGCAGGTGCTCGTTGAAAAAGATGAAAAACCAACTCCCCAAAAAGTAAATCAGCTCGTTGGAAAAGTGGAAGCAGGACGTGCCATCAGGAAAAACATGGAACGTATCCAAAACGCGGGAGGACAGGCTGAATATGTCAGCGCGGACGTGACCGACGTAAAAAAAATGAAAGCCGCAATTGCTCACGCGGTCAAAAAATACGGTGCTGTGACAGGAGTGATTCATGGAGCGGGAGTCCTTGCGGACAAACTGATTGAGAAAAAAACGGCTGAGGATTATGATGCAGTCTGCTCCACTAAAATAAATGGAATTAACGCACTCTTAAAAAGTGTTGATCCCAAAAATCTGACTCATCTATTGTTGTTTTCATCTGCCGCAGGATTTTACGGAAATGCAGGACAATCTGATTACGCTATGGGGAATGAAGCCCTGAACCGCATTGCGCTTTTGTTCAAGCAAAATCATCCTGATTGCCACGTTACTTCATTCAACTGGGGACCGTGGGAAGGCGGAATGGTCAGTCCAGAATTAAAAAAGCTGTTTGAGGAACGTAACGTTGAGGTAATTTCTGTTGAAGCCGGAACCCGTGTTTTTGTGGAAGAAGTTACATCCGCAGGACAGGGGAATCCTCTTGTGCTGATCGGAAATTCAATGGTGGTTCCAAATGAAGCTGAAACAGGTTTGCGCAAATGGGAAATTACGAGGGAAATTAATCTGCAAGCAAATCCTGTTTTTAAAGATCATGCAATCGGTGATAATCCTGTTTTGCCTGCAGTACATGCCATGTCTTGGATGGTAGACGCGTGTGAACAGGGGCTTCCCGGTTTTATGTTTTCACGCTGCAGTAATTTTAAGGTGCTAAACGGTGTTAAATTTGATAAAAGCATCGCTGACAAATACACCCTTGATCTACGTGAATTTGAACGCGAAAACGCTAATTACGCTGAAATTGAGGTTAAGGTTTCAAGTAAATCCGGTTCCGGAAATTACGCAAGTAAACGACCCCGTTTTCATTACAGCACACAGGTGAGTTTAGAAAAACAGCCTCCAAAAGTTCCTCTTCATGACCGTATCGATTTAAGCAACACACACAATTTGCCTGGATCAACATTTTATGAAGACGGTACTTTATTTCATGGACCTAAATTTCAGGGTATTGAACAAGTACTGAATATCAATGAAAAGGGTTTAACGCTTGAATGCCTCCTGACGGAAAATCCTGTCTCTGAAGAAGGTCAGTTTGCTTCACAGGATTTTAATCCTTTTGCACTAGACCTTGCATTTCAGGCAATGCTGATTTGGGCCTGGCGTTTTCATCAATCCGGAAGTCTGCCATTGAAAACGGAAACCTTTGAACATTTCCGCAAAGTGCCCTTTGAAACTCTGTTTTATCTGAGCATGTCAGTTAACAGGAATTCTGCAACCGCTCTCAGCGCAAACCTGTTTCTACATGATGAGGCGGGTTTGATGTATGCCCGGATGACAGGTGCAGAAGTAACACTGAGTAAATCTTTAAATGCTTTGTTTGGGAAAAAGTGAGTGGAGTTTCGGGGTTTGGTTTCTTTCTAAGAATTTATCATTTCGAGCGTAAAGATAAATCTTAATGAATTTTGTATTCTGGTTAAAATAATATTTTCCTCTTCGCTCGAATTAAAACTGTTTCAGTACTTATTAAGTAACTACAAGGTATGAAAAATAAAAATAATTTTGAATGGTTGAAAAAGAACAACAATCAAAGCAAATCCCAGATTAAGAAATAAATGCAAGCAATCGCTGTTATCGGCCTTTCCTGTCTCTTTCCTGAGGCAAATACACCAGCAGAATATTGGCAAAATTTACTGCAGGAAAAAAATTCCTGCACCTCTGCGACTGAATTAAATTTGGATACCGATCCGTCCCGTTTTTTGACAGACAAAAAAGGGGTGGCTGACAAATTTTACTGCGCTCGCGGTGGTTACATCCGTGATTTTACATTGGATACGGATGGTTTTCTACTCCCTGCGGAACGCATCGAAAAACTTGGTGAAACTTTTCAGTGGCCTCTGCATGTCGCCCGTGAAGCATTGCGTGACAGCGGTTATTATGGAAATACCAAAATTCTGAAAGAATGCGGCGTGGTGCTAGGCAATCTTTCATTTCCGACAAAAGCATCGAATCACTTACTCTTGCCTTTATACCAGCAAGCGCTGGATCCGTTGTTAAAAAAAGTACTGAACCGTCCAGATTTCAGCCTTGATTCATTTGCTCAGCAAAAAAATTATGCCCTGGAAAATTCACGTATTTCCGGACTTCCTGCCTCGATAGTCGCTCAAGCATTAGGTTTGTCTGCTCACAGTTTAGCGCTGGACGCAGCCTGTGCCTCATCCTTGTATGCGGTGGCGCTAGCCTGTCATTATTTGCAAAGCGGAAAAACAGATTTGATGCTGGCAGGAGCAGTGAGCGCGGCTGATCCGTTTTTTGTAAATATGGGATTTTCGATTTTCCACGCATATCCGGAATATCCTGAAACATGTAATCCGCTGGATAATAACTCCGGCGGCTTATTTGCCAGTCAGGGCGCAGGGATGTTTGTGCTCAAACGTCTGGATGATGCCGAACGTGACGGTGACCATATTCACGCGGTAATTTCAGGTATCGGTTTGTCGAATGACGGCAGGGGGCAGTTTGTGCTCAGTCCAAACTCCAAAGGTCAAATCTTGGCCTATGAACGGGCTTATGATTCTTCCCGAATTACGTCTGCTGAAATTGACTATATCGAATGCCATGCCACCGGCACACCGCTTGGAGACAAGGTCGAATTGGATTCGATGGAAATGTTTTTTGCTGCACCCGACACTCCGGCGGGAAATAAAACGAAACCGTTAATCGGTTCAGTTAAATCTAATTTGGGGCACATGTTGACTGCAGCTGGAATGGGAGGAATGACAAAGGTAATCCTCGCGTTGCAAAATGGAATTATCCCGGCAACCGTTGGTGTTGAAAATGTCATGACTTCAAAAAATGACGGAGTTTCGGCAGATCAAATAGTACGTCAGGCTACAACCTGGCCCCATAAACGTCAACAACGCAGTGCAGCGGTGAGTGCTTTTGGTTTTGGGGGCACAAACGCGCACATCGTTTTTGAAGCAGCAAACTCTGAAAAAAGTAGTGCAAGATCAAAACAGCAAAAAAAGCCTGTACAAAATAAACAGTCCGCAGTTGCCATAATCGGCATGGAAGCAATTTTCGGCGGATGCAACGGGCTACATGAATTTTATCAAACGATTTACGATAATAAACAGCATTTCCGTAAACTACCTCCGGAACGCTGGAAAGGTCTGGAACAGCACCCTGAATTGAGTCAAGTACCTGAAGGAGCGTGGCTGGAATCTTTTGAAATGGATTTTCTGCGTTTTAAACTGCAACCAAATCCAAAAGAACGTCTGATTCCTCAACAGTTACTGACGCTCGAAGTCACGGACAGGGCACTCAAAAAAACAAATCTGCGTGAAGGACAAAATGTAGCCGTGTTAGTCGCCATGGAAACTGAACTTGAAATTCACAGGTTCAGGGGACGTGTTAATCTGGCGGTACAAATTGAAGACAGTTTGGAAAAAACAGGGATTTCACTGAGTGATGAAGAACGCAAACATTTAATTACCTTGTCTAGAGACAGTCTGCTTGAGGAAGTTCCAATCAACCCTTTTACAAGTTTTATCGGTAATATCATGGCGGCCAGGATTTCTTCTCTCTGGGATTTTTCGGGTCCGGCAATGACAATTTCATCCGAAGAAAATTCTGTTTTCAGGGCACTTGAAATAGCGCAGATGTTACTTGCGGAAAACAACGTTGACGCTGTAGTAATCACTGCTGTTGATCTCGCCGGAAGTCCGGAACAGGTTTTGCTCCGTCAAAGAAAATCACCTCTCAATTCAGCAAAAGCTACTCTCAGTTTTGAACGTGAAGTCAACGGTTGGATGATCGGTGAAGGTGCCGGAACAGTGGTTCTCAAAAGCATGGAGAATGCAAAAAAAGACCACGAACAGATTTATGCGACTCTGGATGCGTTAGCTTTTACAAATGGAGTTTCCGCTGAATCTGTCAAAGATGCCGGGGAAAAAGCCTTAAAAAATGCAAAACTGACTGCACGGGAAATCGGTATTTTGGAAGTTTTCGGTAGTGGAAACGAGCATGAGGACAAAGCCGAGATGAGCGGATTAAGCAGTCTATATTCAGGAACAAACTCAAGCTGCGCTATTGGCGGAATCAAAGCCAATTTGGGACATACATTTGCTGCGTCAGGAATGGCAAGTTTGATCAAAACAGCGCTTTGTCTGCACCATCGTTTTATTCCGGGGGTTCCGCAATGGTCAACGCCTAAAACAGAATTGCTTTCCGGAAATGAATTTTATGTTCCGGTAGAGTCACGACCGTGGTTGATTCAACCGGGAGATTTAAAAAGGCATGCCGCGGTCAGCGGTTTAGGTCAGGACAACGTTTGCTCGCATCTGATTCTTTCTGAAGTTCCAGCAGAATTACGTCAAAAAGTGGAAGTCGCTGAATCAGGTGATTTATCTTTGTTTCAGGTGATGGGACAGGACAAGAGTACTGTCCGGAAAACTCTGGCGGATTTAGAAAATGATTTGCAGTCCGGTAAAGAACCGGCGGCATTGGCCCGCAGATATTACGAGGCATCAAAAAATAATGATGCAGAATTCGCAGCCGTCCTGATTGGAGCGACTAGAGAGGAAATACTAAAAGAAATTGAAGCGGCAAAATCCGGAATTGAAAACTCTTTCTCCGGTAAAGGTGACTGGTCTTCTCCGAAAGGAAGTTATTTTACTGCTGCTCCTTTGTCTCGTGAAGGAAAGGTCGCGTTCACTTATCCGGGTGGATTCAGTGCTTATGTGGATTGCGGACGTTCCTTATTTCAGATGTTTCCAGGACTGCATGAGCTGGATGAAAAGTTCCTCAATGAAACCGGACCTGCAGACAAACGGCGTGGAAGCAATTATTTGTGCGAACTTTTGCAGGAACGCAGGCTTTTTCCACGAACGCTGGAACGTTTGAGTAATAAGGAACTGGATGCGCTGCAGGAAGATTTTATCCACAGCCCAATCGCCATGTTTGAAAGCGGAGTCAGTTCCGCTGTCCTGAATACACACGTGATGCGTAAAGGTTTTGGACTGGAACCTCAGATTGCCTTTGGTTACAGCATGGGTGAGATATCAATGCTTTACGGGCTTGGTGTGTGGGAAAGCATGTCAAATATGAGTGACATCCTGAATACTTCAAAGCTTTTCTCTGAACGCTTGGCGGGGCCCATGAATGCTGTGCGTGAAGCATGGAAATTAGGTGAGAATGAATTCCGCCATGAAACACTTTGGGGCTGTTATACACTCAGGATTTCTGCCGAGGAAGTACAGAAATTGGTAGACAAAGAAGCGCACGTTTATTTAATTCTGATCAACACACCGGAAGAAGTTGTAATTGCCGGTGAGCCGGCTGCCTGTGAAAGGGTGATTAAAAAATTGAAACGTCCAATTCATCCAATTCCGGTTACAGATGTTGTGCATTGTGAACCTGTCAAAACAGAATATGAAGAAATACGACGGGTCCACACTGACCGTGTAGTGGAACGACCGGAAATTGATTTCTATTCCGCAATTGATTACGGTGTGACAAAACTTGACAGCAAAACGCTGAGTCACAATATTGCCACCATTTACGGAAAAACGGTTGATTACAGCCGTTTGGTTGAAACTGTTTATGCAGACGGAGCCCGTATCTTTGTAGATTTGGGCCCCCGTGCAACATGCTCAAAGTGGATCAGCAAAACCCTGGACAAACGCGCCCACCTTTCAGTCAGTGTCAATCGTAAGGGTACGGACAATCGGGCTATGATTCTAAAGGCATTGTCCAGCCTGATCAGTCACCGTGTGCCGGTAAAGCTGGAACAACTTTTTCCAGAAATTCCAGCACAATCACAGAAACAACTTCCGCAAACCATTAAACTTGGTGGAACACCGATCCAGCAGGTTTTTGAAAAAGGCGCCGAATCTTTTTCAACAGACAGTACGGCAATAAGGCAACAAAGCACAGAGATGGAAAACAGAGTCCCGGACTACGTGCCGGGGGAATTTACTAATTTTGATCAAACCTCATTTTTGAATCAAACACAAATGATCCAAAATCAAGCCGTCAAAAGCAATCCGGCAGAAATAGTTCCATCTTTTTCACCATTTCCGGGAGAATATGGTTTACGTAGAAATGCGGCACATGCAGCATTTTTAAAAGTTAGACAACAGGGGTTACTGCAATTTTCTGGAATAATCGGCAGCATACTCAAACAGGAATTACCTGTAGTCAATGAACAGTCTGGCTTAAGCGTTTTAAATTCAGTACCGGTTTCACCTATCCCACAGCAGGAAAAAACCACGACGCCTGCCATTTTTGATTATCAGGATTTACTTGAACTTGCCGGTGGTAATATTTCAAATGTTTTTGGTCCAGAATTCGCGGAAATAGACTCGTATCGACGATATGTACGTTTACCGATGGAACCTTATCTGCTGGTCAGTCGAGTCACAAAAATTGACGGTAAACTCGGTGAATTTAAGCCTTCAACAATTACCACAGAATATGATATTCCTAACAACGCATGGTACACAACCGATGGTCAAATTCCATGGGCAGTAGCGGTTGAGTCCGGACAGTGCGATTTGCTGCTGATCAGTTATCTTGGCATTGATTTTCAGTGCAAGGGTGAGCAAGTCTACCGTCTGCTGGACTGCACGCTGACCTACCTTGATGACATGCCTCTTGAAGGGCAGACATTACGTTACGAAATTTCTATAAATTCATTTGCAAAGCACGATCAGAACCTGTTGTTCTTTTTTAATTATGAGTGTTTTGTCGGTAGTAAAATGGTGCTGAGAATGGATGGAGGATGCGCGGGATTTTTCTCTGATGAAGATTTAGCACATGGACGCGGAGTTATTCATACTGCTCAAGAACTGGAATTAAAACAGAAAGCGGAAAAGAATTTTTTTCCTGCTTTACTCCATTGTCCGAAAACTTCCTTCTCCCGTCAGGAACTACTCGAAATTTCCAATGGAAATCCTGCCGGATGTTTTGGCACCGAATACAATCAACACGGCAGGAATCCTTCGCTGAAAAACGCACCTGACCAATTTTTGATGTCGGACCGTGTACTTTCAGTAGAACCAAATGGTGGTGCCTATGGTCTAGGATACATAGTCGCGGAAAAAGATTTGGCTCCAGATGACTGGTATTTTCCCTGTCATTTTAAAGATGACCCCGTTATGGCTGGCTCCCTGATGGCGGAAGGCTGTGTGCAGTTATTACAGTTTTTTCTGCTCCATCTTGGTCTTCAAACTCTGGTAGAGGACGCGACATTTCAACCGATTCATGATTTACCACAAATTGTCCGCTGTAGAGGACAAGTGATTCCTGGTGACCCAAAAATAACTTATCACGTTGAAGTCAAAGAAATAGGCCTTGAACCTCATCCATACGCAATTGCGGACATTGACATTTTAGTAGGTGAAAGAATTGTTGTAGATTTCCGGGACTTAGGCGTTCAACTCGCGGATAAATCCGGCAGTCCTCTGCGTGTTACAAAAAATCAACGTAAACCATTTTCAACTGCTGATGCTATAAAACTTCAAAACGCAACTCCCGAACCAACTATAAAGCGCAAACTGATTGCAGACGAACAAATGATTTGGGAATTTGCCCTGGGTGACATTACTAAATGCTTTGGTGCAGATTACGCTGTTTACAAAAACCGCCCGATGCAGCGTAACCCCAATGGGGATTTACAGCTGATTTCACGTGTCTATGATCTGCACGGAAAGCGGATGGAGTTTGACAAACCGATGACGATCGTAAGTGAGTATGATGTACCTGAAGACGCATGGTTTTTCCGAGAAAATTCTCACCCAACTCTCATGCCGTATTCAGTACTGATGGAAATTGCCCTGCAGCCTTGCGGATTTATTTCTACTCAATCCGGAGCGATTTTGATCTATCCTGAAATTGACCTGCATTACCGAAACCTTGACGGCAACGGAACTTTGCTGAGTTGCCCTGATCTGCGAGGGAAAACGATTGTGAATGAGGTAGAGTTGCTCAGTACAGTAGCTTCCGGGAATACTATCATTCAGAATCACCGTTTTGCTTTGAGTTGTGACGGTCAAAAATTCTATGAGGGTGATACTGTATTCGGTTATTTTACCCATGATTCTCTCGCCAATCAGGTTGGATTGGACAGCGGTAAAAAAGTTTTGCCGTGGATAAGTGAAAATCCAACCGAAAACACTATCCTACTAGAACTTAATTCCACCGGGTTTCGCCAATTACTGGGTGAAAATCCGGATAATCCACATTTTCATTTGTGCGATGGTCAACTTAGTTTTTCCGATGAAATCAGACTTGTTCCGGAAGGAGGTAAATATGGCAAAGGTTATGCCTACGCCAGAAAAGAAGTGAATCCGAAAGATTGGTTTTTTCCGTGTCATTTTCACGAAGATCCGGTAATGCCAGGTTCGCTTGGACTTGAAGCGATCATACAGACTCTGCAGGCTTTTTCCTTGCAAAAAGGACTTGGTGCTTCATTCCTGAATCCTCGTTTTTCACCAGTAATGAGTAAGGTGGTGTGGAAATATCGAGGACAAATTTTACCACAAAATAAATTCATGCAGCTTGAACTACACGTTAAAAATATAGCGCAAAAAGATGGAGAAGTTATCATCAGCGCAGATGCGAATTTATGGCGCGAAGATTTGAGAATTTATGAAATTTCCGACATTGTATTAGGAATTTCTGAAGCCTAATATCAACAAAATAATTGAAAGTAAAATGTTGTTAACAGATACAGTTGCGGAATTGAAAGCAAAAATGGGCGGTGAAGCTGAACTTTGACCATGGCTGAAAATGACTCAGGAGCGGATCAATGATTTTGCTCAGGCAACAGACGATTTTCAGTGGATTCATCTTGATCAGAAAAGGGCAGAGGCAGAATCGCCTTACGGCAAAACCATTGCCCATGGATTTCTCACACTTTCACTGGTTCATTATCTTGCTGGAATGGTGAATGCAGACAAACCTCCAATTCCCGGTGCGCAAAGACTGATTAATTATGGTTTGAATAAAGTCCGCTTACCCTAGCCAGTTTCTCTAGGAGAAAAAATCCGTGCACATGTAGAAGTTATTAGTGTTAAGGAAGTAAAAGATTCCCTGGAACTTATCAAAATCATTACTGTTGAAATTGAAACCTCGGAAAAACTAGC
>JAPKDT010000311.1 GCA_028822475.1 SAR324 cluster bacterium | reverse complement strand
TCTTCTTTCACTTTACCGAATGGTTCCGTTTTAAAAAACAGAATTGTAAAATCTGCAATGAGTGAGAATTTCGGGACACGACATCATGCGCCCAGTAAGGGCTTAATAAATGCATATCGGGTTTGGGCAAAAGGGAATCCCGGATTGCTGATTACGGGAAATATAATGGTAGACACATTGGCATTGGGTGAAGCGCGGAATGTGGTCGTGGAAGACTACAAAGATTTTGAGTTGTTAAAGGAATGGGCGCAATCAGTGGAAGGAACCGGCGTGCATCTCTGGCCACAAATAAACCACCCAGGAAGGCAGGCTTTTGCGGCCATTAACAGAGAGACGGTAGGGCCTTCTGCAATCGCCCTAAATATGGGCAGCGCCTCCAAGATGTTTAAAGTGCCGAAAGCATTGACAGAAGAAGCCATCTGGGAGATTATCAAACGCTATGGCAATACCGCAAGGATCATGAAAGAAGCTGGCTTTACAGGCTGTCAAATTCATGGGGCCCATGGGTACTTAGTGAGTCAATTCCTGTCTCCCAATAGCAATATACGCACTGACAAATGGGGCGGATCTCTTCCTAACAGGGCGCGATTTGTTCTAGAGGTTTATCGGGAAATTCGCGATCAAGTGGGCGAGGATTATCCAATAGGTATAAAGATTAATTCTGCAGATTTTCAACGCGGTGGGTTTACAGAAGATGAGTCTATGGAGGTCATTCGCCTCCTGGGGCAGAAAGGAATCGATTTGATTGAAATCTCTGGCGGAACTTATGAGAAGCCAGCTATGATTAAGGGGAATCGCAAGAAAAGCACCATTGCACGTGAAGTGTACTTTCTAGATTATATTGAAAAAGCCAGAAAGTTGATTCAAACACCCTTACTGCTTACGGGAGGCTTCCGTACTGTATCTGTCATGGAAAAAGCGTTGGAAGATGGCCACTTAGACTTTGTGGGTTTGGCAAGACCATTTTGTGTGTACCCTCATTTGGCGAATCAAATATTTGACGGCTCTGTAAAACGATTTGAAACCCCGATACCACAAATCGGCATTGCGTTTTTAGACAAACTCGGCGGTGTAGAACTGCCCTGGTATGAACTTCAAATTCAACGTCTTGGAAAAGGGAAGTCTCCAAAAATGAACCTGCCAGGAATATTGGCTTTCTGGTTTAGCCTTAAGAGTTTGTTTGTTAAATCTTTTTGGAAGAATAAATAAACTTAAATAGCCCAAAAAAAGCAAAGAATAACAATGAAATATCCTCAAGCATTTAAGTAGATCCGAACGTCAATATCGTATAAATTAGCGGAATATTATTTCCTCAACAGTCTATGAAAAAAGTTATCGTAATAGGTAGTGGTTTTGCTGGTTTAAGCGCTGCAGCATATCTCTCAAAAGAAGGCTTTGATGTCACTGTTGTGGAGAAAAATAAGCAAATTGGTGGTCGCGCTAGAAATTTTAAGGCCAAGGGTTACACATTTGATATGGGGCCTAGCTGGTATTGGATGCCTGAAATTTTTGACAATTTCTTTCACAGTTTTAATCACACCACAGAGGATTTTTATGAACTGAAACAATTAGACCCAGGCTTTAAAATTGTGTTTGACAATGCCGACATGATCCTTCCTGCAAATTGGAATGAAATATGTGATTTATTTGATAGCTACGAAGAAAACGGCGCAAAGAAGTTAAATAAGTTCATGGAAGATGCCGAAAAGAAGTACAGTATAGGCCTCCGGTTTTTATATAATTCCCCTGGACTGTCTGTCACTGAATTGCTGAAAAAAGATGTGCTATTCAATGCAAATAAATTACAATTACTGACCTCGTACAGAAAACATATTAAAAGACATTTTACTGATCCTAGATTAATCAGTTTGTTAGAGTTTCCTGTCCTTTTTTTAGGCACATCCGCGGAGAGTGCGCCTGCCCTGTACAGTCTTATGGCCTATTCTGGGATTAAACAAGGTACATTTTATCCCATGGGAGGCTTTGCGAAAGTCATTGACAGTATGGCCGAAGTATGTAAAAACAATGGCGTCAAATTTTTGTTAGAAGAGCAAGTAACTAAAATTAATATCTCCAACAAAACAGCAGAATCTGTCACCACAAAAACACAAGAGTTACCAGCTGACTTTGTTGTCGGGGCAGCAGACTACGCGCATATTGAATCAAAATTACTTGATACAAAATACCAAAACTATGATGCTTCATATTGGGAGAGTAGAGAGTTTTCACCCTCAGCACTTTTATTTTATCTCGGCGTCAATAAAAAATTAAACAATCTTGAACACCATACATTGTTTTTTGATGAAGACATGGAAAAGCTCTCTCAAGAAATTTATGACACCAA
>JAPKDT010000037.1 GCA_028822475.1 SAR324 cluster bacterium | reverse complement strand
AGCACTACCTCGACACGGTAGGGGTCGGCGGTTCAATCCCGCCCGCGCCTACCAACAAATTATTAAACAAGAGAGAAAGCTCATAGGAATTCGCAGATCAAGGCCAACGGCAAAAAGTGATGATTCAGCGCGGATCAATGATAAAATCCGAGTGAGTCAGGTACGACTTATCGATGGAGAAGGAGAACAAGTCGGTATTATCTCGACAGATGATGCGCTGGAGATGGCGAAAACTGCCAAATTAGATTTAGTTGAAGTTTCACCAAAAGCCAAGCCACCTGTGTGCCGTTTGATGGATTATGGAAAATTCAAATATCAGCAAAGCAAGCGTAGCCATGTTGCTAAGCAGAATCAAAAAGTAGTTCATCTAAAAGAAGTGAAGATGAAGCCGAAGATTGAGGAACACGATTTTCAATTTAAGCTTCGTAATGCATTACGCTTTCTTGAAGACGGCGATAAAGTAAAAGTCGGTGTCAGATTTATGGGGCGTCAGATTGCCCATAAAGATTTAGGAGTGGAATTATTGGAAAAATTCCAAACAGAAATTGGCGAAGACGGTTCTATAGAACAACCGATTCGCAGTGAAGGCCGTTCGATGCATATGATCATCGCTCCACCTAAAAAAAGAAAATAGGAAATACCATGAAAATGAAAACCCATCGCGGAGCTGCAAAGCGTTTTAAGAAAACTGGTGGCGGCGGTTATAAACGGAAACGTGCTTATCTTCGTCACGGAATGCGCAAACGCAGTCAGGATGTGAAACGCGGATTACGTCGGAAAACAATGGTGTCTAATGCAGACAGTAAGTCTGTTGATTTGATGCTACCAAACGGATAAACAGAGATTAAATTGTATGAGAGTCAAAAGAGCGGTACACGCCCGTAAGCGTAAAAATTCTCTTTTTAAGGCAGCCAAAGGTTATCGTGGAGGGCGGAGTCGCCTTTTACGTACAGTCAAAGACGCGGTTGACCGTTCAAGAGAGTATAGCTATCGTGACAGAAAAGTCAAAAAACGTGATTTTCGGCGTCTTTGGATAGTGCGTATAAATGCTGCTGTCCGCGAACATGGAATGAACTACAGCCAGTTCATCTGTGCATTAAAAGCTGCGGATATAGCAATGGACCGCAAAACACTGGCTTATTTAGCTATGGAAGAACCTACATTGTTTGCACAGGTAGCAGAAGAAGCCAAAACAAAATTGGCTGCATAATTTATTGAGCGCATCTTTTCAAGGTGCGCTTTAAGTCTTTTTATATCCCCTTTTTTATTTCATCAACAAATACATTGCGGACGTTTTCGGTCATTAACTTAAGCCATAGTTTCCCTGCCTGTTTTCCCGGTTGCGATAAATTTTGAATTAGTTTCGTGTAGGCCGTTTTCCCTTGAGCCTGTTGTTCTCCGATGCTGTCTGTCAACAAATTTGGAACTGTCAGTTCAAAATGAGCAGGTTCAACAAGTTGTTTTTGAATGTGAGACCAACGTCCGAGCAAATGTATTTGTTCAGCAAATTCTTTTTTTGAGACGGACTTTGTCTTTATGGTCAGGCTGTGAGAATTAGCTACGGCATCCATAAAACTTTGTAACTGCGAGAGCCGTTCATGATGGTTTGATTTAACTATCCGTAAGCCGGACTCATAAATAAATTTCTGTTGCGAAGTTTTGGCAACGCAAGCAATCCGTATTTGCTGATACCAATGAAAAAGCGATGTTAACTCCGCAAGAACGTTAACCTGTTTCTTAACTATTCCCAACGCACCCAAAAATATCCGCGGATCGTAATCAATTTTACCTTTTGGTAAAGATTGTCCAAAATTAAGACCTGCTGAGAAGGATCCGTTGATCCTTACATCGGCAGCAGTCATTGCGCCAAAATCAGCCTGAATCGGTCCCAAAAGGCTGTTATTACCTCCGATAAAAAGACGTTGTTGATCCAGAAATACTCCGCTACTGGCATCACCAAATAAAGACGCAGTTGCTTTGTCACCTCTGATACTAAAATTAAAATGAATGGTGCCGCTGCCAACTTCGCTAAAATAACCTGGTTCCGGACCTGTTCCTCCTGCCAAGAGCACATCACAGAAATTTATATTACTACCCAAAGTTGTCCATGGAAAGAGGACTGTCATTTTAGTGTCTGTATGCTGGGCAGAGGAAGCATCTTCCTCATAGAGTGTCCCTTTGCGGATACGGAATCCGTACCCGGTGCTGAAATCATTGACCATTGTTTCTTTTCCTAAAAGAACTGCCTGTTC
Source organism: SAR324 cluster bacterium (assembly GCA_028822475.1). GTDB lineage: Bacteria > SAR324 > SAR324 > SAR324 > NAC60-12 > Arctic96AD-7. The sequence goes on along the minus strand of JAPKDT010000037.1, from coordinate 10,343 downwards.
CGCAACTCCTGAGCCAAGAATGGATCCTGGTCCTACAACAGTATCTTTCAAAGTTACAGCACCTAAACTGCCCACAACAACGTTTTCTCCAATCCAGCTGTTATCCAGAGTCGCTGGACCGGACATACCAATGTTTGCTCCTGCATGTATTTCTGTTTTGCTACCGTTGATCCGGACAAAAGGATGGATTGTTGAGCCAGTAGAAATATTTTTAGCTGCTACCTCACGACCGATTCTGACAGAACTCAAATCTGGAATTATTACTCCCTGCTCTTGTAATTTACGAAGTTTATCCGGATTATAATATGAGTTATCGTTTTCATTCATAAAAGAGTTTATTGTTTTTTAAAAGACACTGATTTCCGTTTTTGAAATTCTAAAAAATAAAGTAAGATCATTTTTACTAAGTCTTTTTTAAATTAATCTCGCAAATTTTTTGCACAAGGTGATCGAAATCCTGAATCTCAGGTTTAGCATGAACTTCCCAGCCATAACTTAGTACAGCAGTAGCAGTGACATCTCCAAGACAGGCAATTTTTGGTGTTTTTGTTAAACTTTGCCAAAATCCTGCTGGTATTACTTGCTGAAAGTTTTGGACTGCAGACGGACTTGCAAACAGGATCCAATCTAATTTATTATGTTCCAGTTCTTTCAGCAGAAAAGTAGAGTCACTTTCAGCAGGAACATTTCTGTAAACAGGTGTTGAGACAACTTGAGCACCCTGCTTTTCCAAGGCATTTGCAAGGATTTCCCTTGGAGATTCAGCCTGAATCAGCCAACACTTTTTGCGTTTTAAATCGTATTGCTTAAAAGACGAAAGCAGTCCTTCACTTTGAAAATGTTCCGGAACAAGCTCCGGAATTATCTCGTTTTCTGCAAGAGTCGATGCCGTTGCCTGTCCTACACATGCAATCTTGAGAGTCGAAAATATTATTTTTGGAGAAAGTCCAGAGACTTTCAGACGTGACAAACAGTGTCTGACGCCGTTACTGCTGGTAAAAACTGCCCAATCAATTTTTGATGCCTCCTGTACAGTTTTGTCAAATAACGCCCATGATGTTGGAGGCGTGATCATGGTCATGGGCATTCTGATTACAGATGCTCCCTGAATTTTAAGCATTTCTGAAAGGGAGGATTCTGGAGTGTCCTGTCTAGTAACCAAAATGCGAAGTCCGGCCAGCGGAATTGTTTCGGATGGCAGGTCGGAGACTGAGATCATAGTAACTATGAGTGGTAGTAACGGCTTTTATTCAAAGCCCTTCAACAGCTTGCCGATATGCTTTCCGGAATCCACGAGTCTGTAATTCTTCGGCAGTTAAATTGTAATAGGTTGACATCTCTTCCAACAGAGCGTAATAATCCATTCTCTCCGGAACAGGAACCTGATGATTTATCTCGTGCAATTTCAACAGTAAATGATCATAGTGCAACTTGGTCTTCTTCTGCGGATGGCTCATTTTTTCAATCTGCCTGCAGAAAAATATAACGCGAACCGTTTGCAGTTGTAATCAGTAGCAATATCCCTTTTTCAGGATCCATTTCACTGACAAGTTCTTTAAATATGCTGAGATTAACAATTCCCTGTCTTTCCACTTCCTGGACAATCATTCCCGGAAGCAAGCCTGTTTTCTCTGCAGGGCTTCCCGTTTTGACTGCTACAATCACAATCCCGATTCCAGGTTCTATCCCGAGTTGTTTTGCAGTCTCTATGGTAAGTTCTTCAACAACCATTCCCAGCATCTCCACCTGTTCAATCTCTGGTATTGGCTGAGGAGCAACTTTAACTTGAGAAAGTTTCCTGGGTCGTTCATCCAGCTTAAGATTTATGAGAATTGTTTTTCCTGCTCTGATAAGTTCCATTTCGATTTCAGCGAACGCACCTGCATTTGCAATTTCGTTACGGAGATGGTTACTGTCCCGGATGGATTTGTCATTGATGCGAATCACCACATCACCTTTAAGCATACCTGCTTTTTGAGCAGGTGTACCTTGCATAACACCGGTAATTAAACTACCCTTAGTGTTTACCAGTTGAAATGCTTTGGCCAGATCCTGACTCACATCTTGTATTCCTACACCAAGCCAGCCTCTTGAAACAGTACCTTTATCTATCAAATCCCGCATGATTTTACGAGCCATGTTAATAGGCACAGCAAAGCCAATTCCCTGATAACCGCCACTTCTGGTAAAAATCGCGCTGTTCACACCAACAATTTCTCCACGCAGACTGACCAACGGACCTCCGCTGTTGCCAGGATTAATCGCTGCATCAGTTTGAATAAAATTTTCATATTCATTTATCCCAACATTTGAACGGCCTTTTGCGCTGACAATTCCGGAGGTCACGGTTTGGATCAGTCCAAACGGATTACCTACTGCAATAACATCTTCTCCAACCAGGATTTCGTCTGAGTTACCCATCGGCAAAACCGGCAGACCATTTCCTTCTATTTTAACCACGGCAATATCAGTCTCTGGATCAGTACCTACAAGTTTTGCTTCTTTTTCAGTTCCGTCATAAAGTACAACTAAAATTCTGTCTGCCTCACCTACTACATGATGGTTCGTCAAAATGTAACCTTTGCTGTCGATAATAGAACCGGAACCCATGCCTTCCTGCCGGAATTCACGATTTGGCATTTGACGGTTTTTTGGCTGTTGGTTTTTAGGCGGTCGTAGTTCAGGGAAAAACCGGCGGAAGAACTCATCATTATAAGGGGCCCTTGGATTGTTGAGAGATTGTCCTTCGGGGTTACGCATAATTTTTTCGACCTTGATATGGACAACTGCTTTCTGGACATTTTGGACCAAGATCGCTCGTGTTTTTGAACTGCGCAGCATTTGTTCCAAATCATCAGAATTCTGCGCAACTGCTGGTACAGTCCATAATAAAACAGTAAAAAATAGCAGCGCGGGTATTCTAAATTCTAATAGCATTTTTGTATTCCTTGTTGATATAAAATATTTTAACAATTATTCATAGCTTTTATCATATCCTGCTTTATATGTATCTTCCATTGATTTTTTTCTTTAAAATAACTGTTAAAATAATAAATATGTTTTTTTTGCTGGACTTATATCTATCTATGGCTAAATTAGTATTATCTTATTGGAAAGCAAAAAATTATTCAGGCGGATCACGGAGCATTTCTGGGACAACCTTCATTAATCATTTAAAAGAGGAATTATGAGTACAATACCTAAAAACAATCTTTATACTAGAGACCACGAGTGGGTAAGAATTGAAGGCAACAAAGCAGAAGTTGGAATCACTGATCATGCTCAAAAAGCACTGGGTGATATCGTTTTTGTTGAATTGCCTGACACTGAAGACGAAATTGATGCCGGAGATGAGTTTGGTTCAATTGAATCGGTGAAAGCAGTCACCTCGCTTTTTATGCCGATGAGTGGACGCGTCATTGCAGTCAACACCGAGTTGAAGGACAGTCCTGAAATAATCAATGAGGAGTGTTATGACGAAGGTTGGGTGATTCGCCTGGAACTATCTAATCAGGAAGAGTCCACAGAACTGTTATCCTCTGAAGATTATAAAGAATTCTTATTGGACGAAGAGGCATAAACTTTACTGCATTTTAATTTCAGACAATTGATGGGAAAAAAACGTAAAAACGTCTTATTCATTACTGCAGATCAATGGCGTGGTGATACTCTGGGATGTATTGATCACAACTTGGTACAGACTCCGCATCTGGATCAACTTGCAGCAGATGGGGTACTGTTCCGCAAACACTACGCTCAAACTGTCCCTTGTGGCCCTTCGCGTGCTTCGTTATACACAGGGCTGTACGCAATGAATCACCGTTCAGTCAATAACGGCACCCCTTTGAATGCGCGCTTCACAAATATCGCATTAGAAGCACGAAAATCTGGATACGATCCAACCCTGTTCGGTTACACAGACACTTCCGCAGACCCTCGTGAATTCCACCAGCAAGATCCATTACTTAGCACATATGAAGGGCTGATACCGGGAATGAGCAGCGGAGTTACTTTAACCGATAATCAAAGACCGTGGATTGCAGAGTTGATAGCCAAGGGCTATGATCCCTCGTTGAACAAGCATAAAGTTTACGATCCTGTCCCAAACTATCCCGGAGCAGAAAAACGCGGAGTTACTTTTCCACCTCCGGTATATTCTAATGAAGACAGTAGTACCGCTTTTCTGACCGATGAACTTCTCAAGTGGCTAAGTGTAAGAGAAGATGAAAACTGGTTTGTGCATTTGTCTTATTTGCGTCCGCATCCTCCGTGGATTGCACCGGAACCTTATAATTCAATGTATGATCCTGCTGATGTCTCCAAACCGGTCAGGATGAAGAGTTTGGAGCAGGAAGGTGAACAGCATCCACTCCTCAAAATGCTTCTTGAAAAAATTCCCGGCAAAAGTTTTTTCCCAGATACTTATGAGGGACTTGCTGCAGAAACAAGTGAAAAGGATATTTTACAGGCACGTGCCACTTATTACGGATTAATGACGGAAATTGATCATCATTTGGGAAGATTGATTTCGTATTTAAAAAAAACAGGACAATATGAATCCACAATGATTGTTTTTACAAGTGATCACGGAGAACAACTCGGAGATCACCATTTATTTGGAAAAACAGGATATTTTGACGGATCTTATGCAATTCCACTGATTATCCGGAATCCAGAAATTACTACCCCTACATCCTTAAATTCCAATGCTGATGATAATCAGGTAGAAGTATTCACTGAAGCAATTGATGTGATGCCCACTATTCTGGATTGGCTGGATTTAGAAATTCCGGAAGAATTAGATGGCAGTTCACTCCTGCCTTTGATGAATGGCAATGTTCCTGATAACTGGAGAAAGGAGGCACATTGGGAATATGACTTTAGGGAAATCGGTTCGTTTCAACCGATGATTGAACAACAATTCGGCCTGTCTCCTGATCAATGTTCGTTAACCGTTATTCGTGATGAACGCTATAAATATGTCCACATGACAGCCCTCCCGCCGCTCTTGTTTGATTTACAGGAAGATCCTGAAGAATTTATAAATCGCGCCGAAGATCCGGATTACAGGCATCTTGTCCTGGAATACTCCCAAAAACTGCTCTCTTGGTCAATGCTACACCGGGACCGTACACTGGTTAATATTAATATGAAATTCGGGAACCTGATTCATTGGAAAGGTCCAAGGGTATTAGAAAAATTCGAGGCATGACGTGACTGAACGTCACAGCAAAAATGGCCGACAGATAAAAATCTTTCCCTCAATCCGCAAAAACTGCTGTATAGTCTAAGTACTAAAATTAAAACATCAAATAGATGTCGAGGATTTTAAGGCAGAAAATCCTGACATGAACTCACCTTGGAAATATATGCTCTGTTCAATAGTCCGTGAAGTAATAGATATTGAAGCTCTACGACTTCGCGCACAACATTCTCAGGCAGGAGCAGTCTTAATTTTTTGTGGAGATATTCGGAATCACAGCCAGCAACAGGAGGTTTCATTTCTTGAATATGAAGCCCATGAAAGCATGGCACTGAAACAGATTTATCAAGTTGTTGAAGAAGCTCAGAAAAAATGGCAGCTTCACACAGTTGAAGTTATTCACCGTCTTGGAAAACTTGCGGTGAAAGATTGCTCAATTGCCATTGCTGTTTCAACTTCACATCGAGGGGATGCCTATGAAGCAAGTCGTTACATTATTGACACCATAAAACATGCTGTTCCTATTTGGAAAAAGGAACATTTTGTTGATGCCACAGCTATGTGGAGTAAAGGTTGTGAGGCATCAAGTGTAGTCGATGATAGTGCTAAAGCTCCTGCTATCGTGAAAAATGAGGTTATAGAATGCCATTAGAAATTATCGGTCAGGACAAATCAAAACACCCCTTCATGAGGGGCATGCTGGCCCACAAGTTGATACAGAGAGGTTTGTCTTTTGATCAGGCTTACCAAATATCAAAAGATGCGAGGTCTTTCTTTCAAGAGCAAGCTGAAGTCAGTTCCGATTCTTTAATGCAGGCAGTTGACGAACTGATAGTTAACCGTTACGGTAAAGAACTTCTGAAGGGGCTGACCCTGGATCTGTTTCCCACCGGCAAACAAATTTGTGTTTTTCGACGAAACGCAACTGCGCCATTTTCAAAAGGATTATTAACACAATCTATTACTGCTTCAGGATTAAAACCGGAAGAAGCATTCCAAATTGCTTTTGATTTGGAAGCAAAATTGATGAAAAAAAGTATCCTGCGTATCAGCAAAAAGAAATTGTTTGATGAAGTTTTTGCGACTATTAAGAATAAACATAATCCCCATATTGCAGGCTTGTACAAATTAGCCAGCCGACTTGATGAATTGGATCGCCCCGTGATAATTTACCTTGCCGGTGCTTCAGGTACAGGAAAGTCGGTCATGTCCACTTTTTTAGCAGGCAGACTTGGCATCAACAAGATTACAGGTACAGACACTATCAGGGAGATTATGCGGCTGGTCTTTAAAAGAAATCTATTGCCTTCCCTCCATAACTCCTCCAGCAAAGCCGGAACTGGGATGCCCAAAAATCTTGGTAAAAATGACCGCTTAATCAGTGGATTTTGTCTACAGGCTCAGCAGGTAAGTGTTGGAGTGAAGGCTGTTGTTGATCGTGCCATCAAAGAAAAAACAAGCATGATTATCGAAGGTATACATTTGCTACCGAATATGGAACAGGCGATTAAAGAAGGTTGCAAACGGGCATACCATATTCCCATTACACTTTCGCTGATGAACGAAAAACACCACAAAGACAGATTCTCTGAACGCGGAAAAGGCAACGAATTAAGAAAAAAAGAAGCTTATTTGCGAAGCTTTGAAAATATCAGAGCTATTCATGAATTTTTTAATTTGGAGTGTGAAGAAAAAGAGATTGAAGTTGTTGACAATGAAGATTTTGATGAAACAACAAATACTCTGATGCAATTAATCATTAACACTCTTCAGGAACAGGTTAAATCAAATAATTCATCTAAATCCTGACTTATTTCGTGCAAAGAATTCCTCGATTGCTCATTATTATAGACGGCATGGGGGATCGTCCAATCATTGAGTTGGGCGATAAAACCCCGTTACAGGCAGCAAACTTACCTGTGCTGGACCGCTTGGCAACGGAAGGGCAGTGTGGTATTGCTGATCCAGTAAAGCGTGGAATTGTAGCCACAACAGTTTTAGGTACTTTGGCAATCCTCGGTTATAATCCCCTCAAACATTCAATTGCACGGGGGGTGATTGAGGCACACGGAAGCGGGATAGGAATCATGCCTGGCGACGTTGCGTTTCGCGGAAACTGGGCGACCATCGATGATACGGGAAAGATCGTTGATCGTCGTGCGGGGCGTATCCGTGAGGGCACAAAAGAACTAGCCTCCACTCTCAGTGGTATTAAGATTGAGGACGTCTCTGTGGAAGTTGGTGCCGGAACTGAACATAGAGTTGCCGTGGTTATCCGTGGAAGCGGATTACAAGATTCTCTCTCCGGAAGCGATCCAGGGGATCATTTCAGTTCTGGAATTAAACCTCGTCTACCGGTCGCATTGAAAAATAATGATGAAAAAAGTGTCCGGACTGCAAAAATATTAAATCTCTTTGAACAGGAAGCAAGAAAAATTTTAAAACTGCATCCGGTAAATCTTGAGCGTGTCTCAAAAGGTCTTTTTGCGGCAAATGCGATTTTAACCAGAGAACCGGGGCGGGTTCACGCGTTCCCTAAAATAAAACGTCCCTCAGGATTTGGTTTGTCCGGAGTTTGTATCAGCGGAGACGACACCCTTACCGGAATTTCACGTGTGACAGGATTGGATGTCTGTAAAACTCCGGCCATGACCGCAAATCTGGATACAGATTTAAAACAGAAATTTATGCTTGCCGGAAAAATGCTTTCAAAATACGGAGTCGTTGTCCTGCACATAAAAGGCTGCGACATTGCGGCACACAACAGGGAAGCAGTAAAGAAGAAGGAATTTCTCGAAAAAATTGATACTGAACTGGGCCGTTTTTTAAAAAAGTGGAAGGGTAAATTGCGGATTGCCGTCACTGCAGACCATGCGACTTGGAGTAAAGAAGGGGTACACGTTGATGATCCTGTACCGGTCCTGCTGCATGGACAAGGGATTTTAGCAGATTCAGTAAAGGGTTTTGATGAATTTCAAGCTGCTGAGGGACACTTGGGCTTATTCCGGTTGCATAAATTATGGGAAAAGTTTTTTGCCTGATTTCAATTGCAAAAAGATCTGGAGAAAAAGGTGGATAAAAATAATCTCGGATATCCTGTTCCAGCTTTAAAATATTAAGAAAGCAAAACACAATTAAACAGACAACCGGCGAGTCTATTAAACAGTATTGTTTGTTCATTATTTTAATGATAACAATCAACTAAACTACAATTATTCATGAGTGCAATCAGTTTCGATCCTGACAGTTCCTGGCAATCGTCTTTCAGCTTTGAACATGTCAAGTGTCTCATAGTCTGCAGAGGACCGGTCCGTCTCGAAACTATGACAGTCTTTGAAGAACTTGGAGCAAGCTTCGGCATGCTGCTTTCTGAAAAAGACAGCATTGTTTATCCGCAAACATTAGCGCCTGAATTACGCGCGCTCAGTAACCGTAGTGAGCAGGTGCATCATGTCCCGGATTATATGGGTGCAAGCAAAGAGGAGCGTGTCCAGCGTATCGAGCAGATAATCAAAATTTGTCATGAACATGCTTACACTCATTTATTTGCCGGATATGGTTTTATGGCGGAGGATGCTGAATTTGCCTCACGGATTGAAAACGCGGATATCAGTTTCGTTGGCCCGAACTCAAAGGTAATTCAGCAGGCAGGTTCAAAAGACGAAGCAAAGGAGCTGGCACGTACCCTCAAGGTCTCTGTTACCCCGGGAGAAGACCGCATTGCAGCAATTACTTTATTAACAAAAGCCGGTGACTCTCCCGCTGAATATTTCCGCAAAATAATTAATAAACATAAATTAAGTCTTCCTCAAAACTGGCAAACCGGCAAACCCATTGATCAGGCAATTGCGCTTTTGCAGGCTTCTTACGAGAAGCAGGTTGATTTGTTTACTATTTCAGAATTACAGCAGGAAACTGTCCTCCAGGTTGAAACACTGTGGCAGGAAAATCCGGGTAAGCGTATTCGGCTTAAACATGTCGGCGGCGGCGGCGGAAAAGGACAAAGGGTAATTACTTCTGTTGATGAAGTACAGGAAGCCGTGATGTCCGTTTTGATTGAATCAAAAGCAACCGGAGTAGGCGACAACAAGAATTTTCTCATTGAATTGAATATTGAAAATACCCGCCACAATGAAATTCAACTGCTCGGTAACGGTGAGTGGTGTATCGAACTGGGAGGACGTGATTGCTCTCTTCAAATGCACGAGCAAAAATTGTTGGAAGTTTCTCTGACTGAAGAAATGCTGGCAGCCGCAGCCGGAGAATATGAAGCCGCAGGCAAAAAAGTGCAGGCTGAAGTCCTGCGTACTGATGCAAAAATATTAAAATCAATGTGTAAACAGGCGGAGGAATTCGGCAAAGCACTGCGTCTCGATTCTGTTTCAACTTTTGAATGTATAGTCGAGCAGGATGTTCATTATTTTATGGAAGTTAATACAAGGATTCAGGTTGAACATCGTGTCACAGAAATGGTGTATCGCCTGAGGTTTACAAATCCTGACGATCCTGAAGACACATTCACGGTAGATTCTCTTGTGGCTGCCATGCTGTTGATAAACTGTTACGGCAAAATGCTCATCTGTCCGGAACGTTTGCCGCGTTACGTTTCCGGAATTGAAGCCCGACTGAATTCTACAAATCCCGCGTTAAAACCGCATGCCGGCGGAATAGTCCGTGCCTGGTCTGCACCTGGTGAACACGAGATTCGTGATGACCAGGGAATTGGAATCAGCAATCCTGACACAGGACTTTTGCAACTCTACAACCTTGCCGGAGCCTATGATTCCAATGTTGCACTTTCCATCACACATGGAGTTTCACGTAGGGAAAGTTTTGAAAAGCTGGCAGAAATTTTACGTTGTATGGAGGTGCGCGGTCATGATTTGCATTTAAACGTGGACTTTCATTATGGATTACTGCATTGGCTGCTTGGCAACGATCCCATGCTTAAACCCAACACGCGTTTTGTTTCTGCATATCTGGCACTAGCAGGAAAAATAAAACGTATCTGCGATCAGGTAAACCTCGAAGTCGCGTGGAAAATTCAACTTGAAAACGTTCAAAAAAAATATGGAAGGGAAGGCCTCATTATTTGTGAGCAAAAATTAACCTTGCTTTTAAGACCTTTGAAAAAGTTACT
>JAPKDT010000310.1 GCA_028822475.1 SAR324 cluster bacterium | reverse complement strand
GCAAATATAATATCCACTTGATATTTCTATTTTTTTGGATTGTGTATAATAGTAAGAATCATGTATCATCAAACCAGCAATTTAGTCATGAGTTTAACAGATTTAGTTTTATCTGGACTATATTTTTGCAGACATAACTTCTTACTAAGACTGATTTAAAAACACCTGTTGTTCATCTAATAAAAGCCACTTTACCAATACAATATTTGCTAAAGCAAAATGCAACATTCAGCTAAGCTAGAAGTTACACCAGAGATGATTAAACGCTATAATCGTCCAGGACCACGCTATACCAGTTATCCTACAGTACCTGTTTGGAAAGAAGGCGAATTTGCCGAAGATTATGCCACGGCACTGCACAAAGAAGGACAAAACGAACAGCCTATCTCACTCTATGTTCACATTCCGTTTTGTCAACAGCTTTGTACTTTTTGCGGATGCAATAAATACATCACCAATAACCAGAATTTAGTAGAAAAATATTTGACCGCGCTTGAACATGAAATAGCAGGTGTCGCAGAGAGATTAGTACAGCGCAAAAAACTCGCGGAAATTCACTTCGGCGGAGGTACACCAACTTTTCTTAATCCTGAGCAACTGAGTAGGGTTGTTGAAATGATTGTTTCAAGGTTTGATGCTCTGGAGGATGGTGAGTGGGCATTTGAGGCAAACCCAAGAGTAACTACGACGAGACAACTGGAAGTTCTTTATGAACTCGGTTTCCGGAGAGTCAGCTTTGGCGTACAGGATCTGGATCCTGCAATTCAACGTGCAATCAACAGAAATCAGACTGCAGAACAATCGTGGAAGACTCTTGAAACAGCTCGGAGTCTGGGTTACAAGAGTATCAATTTGGACTTAGTCTACGGACTTCCGCTGCAGACTCCACATGGTTTCCGAAAGACTCTTGAAGAGGTCAACAAAATGCGGCCAGACAGACTGGCAGTCTACAGTTTTGCTTATTTGCCAGGTATGTTCAAAACTCATGAACGCGCAATCAAAGAAAAAGACTTACCGATCCCTGAAGAAAAAATTAAAATTTACCTCGAAGCTATTAATTTTTTTGCGGAAGCAGGTTATGTAATGATAGGCATGGATCACTATGCGCTGCCTGAAGACGAACTTGCTCAAGCTTTAAAAAACAGAACTTTACACCGAAATTTCATGGGCTACACTACACTGCATAATATGGCACAGATTGGTGTAGGTGTTTCAGCAATTTCTGATTTTGGGGACAGTTACTGGCAAAACCCCAAAGAACTTGATCAATACATGGAAGAAACCGCAAATAACAAACTCATTCCGCGAAGAGGACTCCTTTTGGAAAAAGAGGATCTGCTTAGGCGTAAAGTGATTGAAACACTGATGTGTCACGGTGAAATTACTATTCCAGATTTTGAAGATCTGTATGAGATAGATTTTCGGCAACATTTTGCAGAAGCCTGGACTCAACTGGAGCAATTTGAAGAGGAAGGGCTAGTGAATCTGAGCCCTGCTAAAATTGAACTGACTCCAACAGGAATGCTCTTTACACGTAATCTTGCCATGCCTTTTGACCGCCATCTTAAAGCAGGTGGCTCTCCAAAATTTTCAAATACTGTTTAAAAATAATTATTTTAAAACTAAAGAATACTTAAATTATACTGATTTGTTTCTTGTGTAAATTTAATAATCACTTGACAGATTAGCATATTTTTACTATAATTCGCATCCGTAATACAAAACAATAATCCAGATACAGATAAAATCATGGCTAATAAATTTAACTCAAAAAGAACATTTTACAAGAAGAAGAAAAAAACTTCTGTGGCACCAACTCGCGAGCAGGTTACAGGCGCCATGGAAGATTATCTTAAATCTGGAGGTAGCATAGAGCATATCAGCGGCCCTCAGATAGGTGATTTTAAACAGCGTGCTTTCGCAAATTTCGACGGTGATTTCGCTAATATCCTTGAAGAAGAAGAACGCTGGGACGATCTATAGTTTTCCCCCGGCAGGCCGGGTGGAACAGAACAATTTCAAAGATGAACAAATATTATTTTTGCTCCTTATCTCTTGGCCACTTGGTTTGCTCTATACTCAACTGGATATCCTCAAGCATCCATCAGCTTTATAGCCGACTCATAATGCTTAGAATTTTATTTACTCATTAGATAAAAAAAGTTGCACAGTTCCAGCGAATACCGCCACAGTTAACTTTAAGTACAAATAGTCTTTTAAACGCTTGAGACTAAATGTATTAAGTCCTTAAATAATTACCATCTTTTAACATCACGATCAGTTTAACTTTTTCCTGAAAATCAAATGAAACACTTTTTGTTAATTTATCTACAGCTAATAGTTATCAACATCTTTCTGTCAGGGTGTCTGAAGATGGAGGACG
>JAPKDT010000309.1 GCA_028822475.1 SAR324 cluster bacterium | reverse complement strand
CTCATAGATCGATGGGTCGGAATTCCTCTTTGTTTTTTCGCCAGTTTTTGGCCTTTGAAAAAAGCTCAGGCAGATTCTAATTCAACATTGGCAACAAACATTCCACCTCCTGATACCATAGTTTTTATTCTTATCGCAGAAATTGGAGCACTCGTAGTTGCATATCCAGCAATTAAGGAGACACGGAAACAACATCCTAAAAGCAGGATCTGTTTCATCACAGCTCCTGCAGGTTTACAGACACTTGAACTAATGGGTTTTGAGAAAGAAGATATTTTCTTGCTGGAAACCTCATCGATTAAAAGCCTTCTGAAGGGGATTGTTAATATTCGTTCCCACTTTAAGGGAAAGAGAGTTTCAGCCATTGTGTTAGAACCATTTACTCGTTTTAGTACTTTGCTTTCTGCTTGGATAGGAGCCTCGAAACGAATAGGTTGTTATCGGTTTCTGAACGAAGGTGTGTACTTGGGGAATATTCTCACACATCGTTTGGTTTACAATCCCCATTTGCACATGTCACAAACCTATTTTGCTCTGGCAAAAGCTTTGATTGAACCGGATTCAGCAAAACCCCTCCTGAAAGAGTATATTCCCTCCCAAATTAAGAACCGCCTTAAAATAAACATTCCAGAAAAAGAGCGACAAACTTTAATGAAACGTCTCCAATCAGAGTGTCCAGAAAACCCTTTGAAAAAAATTATTTTGCTTAATGCTAATACCAGCGACATTGTTCCCTTGCGTAAGTGGCCTCTAGAAAATTTTGTCGAACTCGGCAAACAACTCTTGGAGAACTCGGAATTTACTGTTGTACTGACCGGGAGTCCGGAGGAGAAAGATGTATGTGTGGATTTAGCTCTGCAAATCAATCCTGACAGGGCAGTCAGTTTTGCCGGCAAAACATCTTTCAAAGAACTAATTACTCTATATTCGATTAGTGATTTATTGATCACAAATGATTCCGGACCTGTTCATTTTGCTTCAACAACTGAAATTCCTATCCTAGCTTTATTTGGTCCTGGGTCTACTGTAGACTTTAGACCAATGAGTCCGAATGCGAAAGTGATTTCATTGGAACTGGCTTGCAGCCCCTGCGTTTCAGTGTTCAATCAGAAAAAATCTTCATGTGATGATAATCAATGCATGAAGCAAATCAGCGTTCAAATGGTCGTTAAAGAAACTCAAAAAATTCTTGGAAAATGAAACTGAGTGTTTCTTCTGTAATTCCTCAAAATCCTGCATTATTGTGGCTATGGATCACGTTACTTGTCTGGTGGTCTGGGCTTGCAGGGAGAGATTTATTTTTGGTGCCTGCTCTTATATTTGTGGGTATCTATACCTATCAGATTCGGAACAAGCAACCTTCTATTATTACTACAAAGTGGACCAATAGTTCCTATGCAAAACGCTGGCTGATTTCCTTGTTTTTAGTACATGTGGTTTTGAATCTCGCGATTACTATTTTGAAATACTATTCATTTCGCTGGAATGTCTGGGATGTGGGTAGTTACAGCAACATGCTTTACAACATTTCGCAGGGGCGTTTTTACTCATCCTACTTGGGCACTCACAATTGGGGCGATCACTTCTCTCCTTCGATGTCACCACTGGCTTTATTCTATTTATGGTTTCCAAGCACTCACTGGGTTACTTTGGCAAAAACAGTTGCCTATTTGAGTGTGCCACTGTTGATCCATAAAATTTGCAAAGAATCCTTTCAAAATAAAGAGCAAGCATGGAGTGTCACGGTAATTTTAGGAGCTGCATGGATGCTATTTTATGCTCCCGCCTTGAACAGTCTTTATTATGAATTTCAACCTTCTGCTCTGGCTCCTCCATTTATTCTTTATGCATTCTTGTGCTTTCAGCGAAAACTATGGTTGCGTTTTTGGTTTATAATGATTGTTATACTTGGCTTCAAAGAAAATCTTGGTGCAGTTTGGATTGGTTTTGGGTGTTTCATGGTTTTAGCAACACCTAATAAAAAAATAGGGTTTTTTCTTATTAGCGGAGGTATCATTTACATTTACCTAATAATGTTTCATGTCATGCCATATTTCCGCAATTTTGAAGAATCTTGGAGTATGCCCATTGGACCATTTCAGGATATTCCAGGAAAATTAATATATTTGTTTAAAATATTAATTCCACTAGGTTTTTTACCTTTAATATTCTGGCGATTTGGAATTATCGCAGGTCCAGCAATTGGGGTTAATTTACTTTCAAGCGGTCCTAATATGTATTCGACGAGCTATCATTATGACGATATCCCCGCGACATTACTTTTGGTAGCAATGATTCTTATTTTTTCTTCAGGTAGGCACAAGCTTAAGTTTTGGAAGGAAAAAAAGGCTGGGCAATGGATCTTAGCTGGATGGATTGTTTGTGTACTCATCCTGTTACCTTC
>JAPKDT010000308.1 GCA_028822475.1 SAR324 cluster bacterium | reverse complement strand
ACTTGCCAACAATAATACCGAAATAGAACTCCTGGAACTAGACTGCGTGGTATCAGCAGCAGGATTAACTGAGCTTGAAAGTGGTGAACAACTACTACTTAGGATCGATGAAGTTGGACTCGAACCACCTAGACTTGTTGTAAAAGCACTGTCAACTGGAACTGATGCAGTCACTCATCGACTTGAATAACTAACAAACAAGTCAGACACCCATATCATCAACCGGAACGGGTTCATAAATCAGCTCATCAATGTTAATCGCTTTTTTACCTTTATAGGCGCCTTGAAATCCTGTAAATTTCTGTACTCCATTAACTTCAATCGAAATCGGATCCTTCACCTCATGTTCCAAATACAAAACATCATCCTTTTGCAAATTTAAAAAGTCACGCACCGATATCTCCGTTTCACCTAGTTTTGCAACTACTTCAACATGCACTTTCTGCAAATTTTGTTTGAATCGATTGCTCCAGGTATTATCTTTCTCGTCCTGCTCACTTTGAAAACCGGCATTCAATTTAGTCCGGATCGGTTCAATCATTGAATAAGGCACACATACCGTGATTGCCATTGGCGTGCGTCCGATTTCGATATCAAAAGTAACCACTATCACTATTTCACTGTGTGGAACAATTGAGACAAACTGCGGATTAATTTCATTACGTGAATAGTTGATCTGAACCGGAAAAACAGGCCGCCATGAAGTTTGTAAATCTTCAAGACCGCTGATAATCACACGCTTGATCATCCGTGCTTCAATTTCAGTAAAGTCACGTCCTTCCGCCTTAGCGTCAATATCTCCTGAACCACCAAAAAACATTTCGACCAGAGTAAAAACTAATCTGGTTTCAAAGACCATC
The DNA here is from genome assembly GCA_028822475.1 of SAR324 cluster bacterium. Classification (GTDB taxonomy): domain Bacteria; phylum SAR324; class SAR324; order SAR324; family NAC60-12; genus Arctic96AD-7. The sequence continues at coordinate 1,556 of JAPKDT010000308.1, read as the reverse complement.
ATTGCGTTTCCACGCAGTGGTGTCATCCTGAAAAGATTCATTGAAGTAGGGACAGGTAAGGTCTTGATGAACTCACCGAATTTGATCAATTCAGTGGAGCGCACATTGATGTCCACAACCCTACGCAACGCATTTGAAAGAGTTAAGCGAAAAAGACGCACAAAACGATCGTGAATTATTTCCAGAGTGGGCATTCGTCCACGGATGATACGGTCCTGAGCAGTCAGGTCAAAAGAGATGACTTCTTCAGGATCATACTCCTCGTCATCATTTCCTTCTGAGTCACTCACTACATCATCACCGGCTACTCCTTGCAGGAGTGCATCTACCTCGTCCTGTGACAAAACAGAACCCATGTTTTCCTTTTTTATAGATTTAGTTTTATTTTTGAAAAGTGCCAGTGATTGTTGCTCTGGAACTTAAGCAGGCTAACTATGCAAGTTGTGTTCAACAAAACAAAATGTAAGCTGATCCTTGTGCTTTTCTTAAAGACGTTCAGTCATGGGCTTGTAGCTACGTTCAGTTTGTCCGGTAAACAACTGACGGGGACGGGCGATTTTTTGTTTAGGATCCTCATGCATTTCCTTCCACTGAGCAATCCAACCAGGAACACGTCCCAAAGCAAACATGACAGTAAACATATTAATTGGTATACCTATTGCCCGATAAATGATTCCTGTGTAGAAATCTAAAGTAGGATATAGTTTTCGTTCAATGAAATAATCATCCGACAACGCAGTTTCTTCAAGTTTAAGCGCAATTTCAAGCAGCGGATCGTTAGTACCTAATTTGTTAAGCAGTTTTTCACAGGCATCTTTGATTATGCGGGCACGCGGGTCAAAGTTTTTGTATACACGGTGACCAAAACCCATCAGACGAAAATCCGATTTCTGGTTTTTAGCCATCTCAATATATTTTGAAATTCCTACTTCGTCCTCATGTATCTGCTGGAGCATATGCACAACCTGTTGATTTGCGCCCCCATGCAAGGGTCCCCACAAAGCTAAAATACCTGAAGCCACAGACGCATAAACGTTACTCATACTGCTTCCAACAACTCTCACTGTAGAAGCACTGCAGTTTTGTTCATGATCAGCGTGCAGGATCAGCAACAATTCAAGTGTACGTTCAATTTCAGGATCCAATTCATAAGATTCAGCAGGTACTGCAAACATCATATTTAAAAAATTTGCACAATAAGAAAGCTCATCTCTGGGATAAACAAAAGGCTGACCTACACTTTTTTTATAGGCAAATGCAGCAATAGTAGTGACTTTAGCAATCAAACGTGCGGAATTTAACTCAAGGTTTTCAATTGATGCTTTTCCGGATGCTTCCACATAATAAGCAGAAAGTGATGAAATCATGGAAGAAAGGATCACCATAGGGTGAGCGTTTTGAGAAAAACCATCGAAAAAGTGTCTCATATCTTCATGAATCATTGCATGCAAACTTACACGATCAACAAAGCTTTCCAACTGCATTTTACTTGGTAGTTCTCCGTGAATCAGCAAATAAGATACTTCCAGAAAAGTAGACTTTGCTGCCAATTGTTC
>JAPKDT010000307.1 GCA_028822475.1 SAR324 cluster bacterium | reverse complement strand
CCGCCGGTTTGTCCTGCAAGTCCTCGTCTGTCACACCCCTCCCTTTGCTCGACATTCCGGAGAGGTAGAGGCGCCCACCTCCGGCTACAATTGTATCAAAATGGGACCGCAACTCTCCTGTACAAAACCCTGTTAGGTTGTCCAGTAAACCGTCTCGTATCAATTATACAGCGTCTCCAGAGAGGAACATCTAGACGCTGTGGCCTTCTTCAATCGCGCTCTTAGCCAAAAGAAAAGCGAGTACTGCCCGTGTGTTATGTTCCGGTGTGTGCGTAAGATGAACAAGTATATTTGCTATTGTATTCTCCTGAATCAGAGGTTATGATTGACATTAAAACAGCTACAAGCATTCAAAATTAGTTCACTTTGTGAACTTTATTAATAATAGTTGAAAAAGTCAACTATAAATTAGCAACTTCATGACCAAGCGTAGTTACTAACAAATTCCATGTCCGTTTGCCAACTCACTGAGTGTTCTGGGAGACCAATGGACACTCATGATTATACTTATTGCGCTCATAGGAATTAACAGATTTGATGGATTTCAGAAGAGTCTGTGCCTTTCACGGAATCTCCTTCCCGGCCGTTTGTGACATATCGATAACTGAGAGTTTTGATTTTGCTTTACTATTTAAAATAAGTGAAGACTACTCCGAAAGCTCGAACCGCAAAGAATAATGATCAAAGATTGGCCTTCAGCATTAAAAACATCTAACGCATATCTCCGTTATCTTTTCGAGCAATTTAAGGAGGATAGGATAATCTTCCACTCTGGATATCTTTCATACGTCACACTTCTTTCAATGGTACCGCTGTTTGCGGTCATGTTCTCGGTTTTTTCGCTTTTTCCGTCTTTTCAGGAATGGCGAGGTGACGTGGAGTTTTTTGTCTTCAATAATTTTGTGCCAACTCTGGGAGATGAGATTCGGGGGCACTTTGTTAAATTTGTAGAAAACGCAAGCAAGATGACTCCGGTTGGTATCGCGGTCCTCGTAGTGTTTGCGCTGTTGCTGATTTCATCGATAGACCACACTTTGAACCACATCTGGCGTGTACGAAAGAACCGTCGATTGGTCGTCTCCTTTTTGATTTATTTGGTGGTTTTGATTCTAGGGCCTGTGCTGATTGGAATCAGCCTCATAACCACATCATATCTGCTCTCTTTAAGCGGTATTGGAGAAAACGAACTGCAAGCCGTCAGGAAACTATTATTAGCCACACTGCCTTATCTGGCATCCTTTCTGAGTTTTCTATTAATTTATTTGTTGGTACCTAACACCCGTGTTCATTTTAGGAGTGCCTTGAGTGGAGCATTAATCGCGGCAATATTGTTTGAGCTTTCCAAATACGCTTTTGCTCTTTACTTCACTCATTTTCCTGTTTATCAAGCGATTTACGGCGTACTCGCAATTATCCCTCTGCTCTTCATTTGGGTCTTTGTTTCCTGGGTTGTTATTCTGGTAGGTGCTCAGGTGGCAGCAAGTCTGGATGAATTTTTGGCGAATCAAAGAAATGTTGTAAATCAGGAATTAGAATCTACGCACACATAATACCTAAAAATAATTCGAGCAAAGAGGGAAAGTAGAGAAACGAAAAAAAGAGGTGATTCTTGGTTGTCACCAAGTTCTGGCAATCTTAATATAACTCGTTTCCAACTCGACTTGACGGGCAACTGCAGCCGGCTTAAGAACCATCTCTGCCGGCATGTCCTGCATGAAATGATTGTAGAGATCTCTGCCTCTAATAAGCATTGCGAAATCAATATAATGCTTTGTTTGGCTCACGTGGGCAGCAAGGTGCAGAGCATTCAGGCCGATACGCCGGTCTTTGCTTTTATTTGGCAGGGAGCAATGCAAAGTCCAACCATGGTGGAAAGATGCTTCACACGGCTCAAGCGAACACATCACTGCCTTGTCCTCATCTAAATCCTTAAAGGTTAGCCCTGTAAAAGCACATTAGTCTTATCTTCAGTAAAGTCATGGACTTGACGACCATGTACGTGGCTTTCTGGGATCATACGGACACAACCGCTTTCCTCAGATGCTTGCGGAAGAGCCTAACCCCAATAATTTAGATCCTGATGCCAACTGACGTGATACGTAGTTCCAGCTTCCTTCACAATATAGCTGACGTTATAGAGAAGTATGTCAGGTTATGAGTTCCTCGATTAAATCTAATACCGCTGGGAGTGTTGCTAATTGAAGTGGAGACGGTAAAATAGTGTGCACCTTGGATTTGTAATGCAACGGTCCAAATTTGGATCCTCGTTTTCCATCGCTTTTCGGTGTCTTGTAGCCTCTTATACTTCGAGCATCTTGACTCCAGAGATAAATCCATTCTTCAGATAGGTTTGCTTTAAGCCTTGATAATAATTGTTTTTCATCATCTCATTTTTTATCATTCAAATCAAAAGTGATCC
>JAPKDT010000036.1 GCA_028822475.1 SAR324 cluster bacterium | reverse complement strand
GTTTGAAGGTATTTTTGTTTTGAATTGAAGGCTGTTTTCGTAATACTGAACCCAAACCTTTGATATAAAATGTATGTTTACTTGCAAATACAGAGGGTAGGTAAATCTCAGCAGGAAAATCAGCGCAAAAAATTCTTGGGTTAATCTTAAGAGCTGTAACTTTGAGTCAAGTTGCCTTTGAGATATGACTATCATTTTTTGAAAAAAAAAGAGGAATAATGAAGAAAATAACTCCGAGACTTATGAAACAATCGGCAAGGTTGTTGACGAAAAAACTAGTATCATACCAACGAAAGTGGAAAAAATCAGTTACATAACCATATATGGCTCTATCAATTAAATTGCCAGCCGCACCCGGTAAAACACAAACAAGTCCGGAACGGGTGTAAAAGTCCAACTCATTCCAGTAGCGTGTTTGATAAAAGATCATTGTGACCACTGCTACTAAAGAGACTCCAACTAACAGCGGAATGCGAAAAGCATCTGCAATATCCGCAAATAAACTGAAACTAACTCCACGGTTCTGAACATGTGTTAAGTCGATGAAATTTGTTATCAGTTCTGTCACTTCATAGAGAGGAACGTTCACCCTGACCCACACTTTTGAGCCCAGATCTAGCCCCAACAATAGGATCATAATCAACCAATGCAATCTCAATGAAGGAGTTGATATTGTTTTAAGAATACTCAAACAGTTTGCTCCGCAGAAGTTATTAAATCCGTAATGTTTATTGGCTTCTGTTCCCGAAGCTGCATGTCTCTGATCACCACCTTGTCCTGTGACAACTCTTCCGGAAAAAGCAATATCGCAAATTTAGCACCGGATTCATTTGCCTGCTGCAATGATTTTTTCATTTTTTTCATGCCGAAATTACAATCCACAGTTGCACCTTTTAAGCGTAATTCCGCTCCGATTTTCAAGGCTACTCCGACCTGCTCAGTGTCAAATGGAATTATTGTGTAATCCAGTGTACGTGGTAGTTCAGGAAAGCGTTCCAACTCTTTAAGTACGTCTAAAACAACCACATCACCAAATCCGAAGCCAACCGCGGGTATTGTTTCTCCGCCGTATGTCGAGAGCAGCGAATCGTAGCGACCTCCACCGCAAATTGCTCGGTGCTGTTTATCCGGACTGTTGACTTCAAAAACAGCACCGGTGTAATAAGATAGTCCTCTGACGATCGAAATATCAAATTGCAGATAGTCGCGGTAACCTGCTGTATCCATCAACTGCAGCAAGTGCTGTAATTCATCGATACCCTCTGTGTCCTGCAGACTATCTTTCAATTCCTGCAGGTCTGATTTTGATAAATATTCATTTAACTGTTGTACCTGTGAAGAGGACATTCCAACTTCTTCCAGCATTTTTCCGAGATCTTCAGGAGAAATCTTGTCTCTCTTATCCATGATAACGAGCACTGCGCTATGGAGATCCAGTGCTACATTCAGTTGACTAAGAATCGCATTTAAGATACGGCGGTCATTGATAAACACACGAATATCATTTGCCGTAAGTCCCATTGACTCGCAAGCGGAGATTAGAAGCATCAGGATTTCTGCTTCCGCAACCATATCCGGTTGACCGATGATGTCAGCATTCCACTGAAAATGTTCACGCCGTCGACCTTTGGTCATACGTTCATAACGAAAACACTGCGGCATTGAAAACCATTTGATTGGGAATGATAATGATTTTGTGTGTTTCAGAACCAGACGTGCCAGTGATGGTGTCATTTCCGGACGCAGACTTAAGCGCCGGCCTCCCTTGTCTTCAAAGCTGTAAAGCTGTTTGCTTATTTCGTCACCCGCTTTTCGGATATAAAGCTCCTCATGTTCCAGCACACATGTATCATATTCTTCAAATCCAGCTTGTTCCGAGACTCTACGCCAAACTTCGAATAACCAGTTACGCAGACGCATTTCGTCAGGGAAAAAATCTCGCGTTCCCTTAACAGGTTGTAAGTCAATCATAATGGGTATTTTGCTGAGCTAGTTTTTTGAAAATGCTGAGGCATCTTCACTGTTGAAAAGCCAATTCCGGGATTTTTTTAAAATCATCCCAGGCCAGAGGCATCGCGGAACGATTTCTTAAGAGGTATGAAGGGTGAAAAGTCGGTAGCATTGTCCAATTTTCATATTGCATAATTTTACCGTGTGCCTTGGTAATTCCAGGCAGTTCCGGAATCAAAGTCTTTGAGGGTACATTACCCAGCGTGACTATCAATTTAGGATTTACTAATTCAATTTGTTGTTTGAGGATTGGCATGCAGCATGAAATTTCGGCGGGAGTAGGATTCCTGTTTTCAGGAGGCCTGCATTTTACTATGTTGGTGATGTATACATCCTCCCTTTCAATTCCTAATGTATTTATCATCTTGGTCAACAACCTACCAGCTCGTCCTACAAAAGGTTCTCCTTGAGCGTCTTCATCTGCTCCCGGACCTTCACCAATAAACATCACCGTTGCTTGCGGAACACCTTGGCCAAAAACCAAATTTGTCCTGGTTTTTCCGAGTTCACACTTTTGACAGGATTTATACTTGTCTGCTAATTTTGTCAGTGAGTCAATATTTTCAGCAGTATTTTGCTGAGGTGAAATTTTAGCAAATGCCTCAGTTACAGTTTGTTGTTTTGCGGATGACAATATTTCCTTGAAAGCTGAAATACCTGTTGAAGGAGGATATATCCTAGGGTGTTTTTTTTCATCATTAATGTTAAGGACCGGTTGATTTTGCGCAGAGAGTTTGTAGTTCGCACCTTCATGTTTTACAGTTATTTCTGTGTCTGCGCACATCATGTCACCTAAACCATCCAGCAGCAACCTCAGCTCTACCTTGGGCATAGCTTCGATATTAATGTAATTCAGCCCTTTTTTGTGAAGAGATTGCAATTGATTTTCTAATTGCAACAACAACGTTGGATAGTCCAAAAATTCTCCTGTTGTGAATGACTTTTGTAAAGCTTCTTAGGCTCGTAGTTGTTCCATAATTTTTATGAAACTTGCTAAATTAAGTTCTACTACTTTTGTCTGTTTACAAAATATAACGGCTTAAATCCTGATTTTTCAATAAATTAGAGATTCTGCTTTTAATATATTCCGGAGTTACAGTTATTTTCTGACCTTTCAAATCCGGAGCAGTAAAACTAACTTCTTCGAGCAACTGTTCCATGACAGTGTGCAGCCTACGTGCACCGATATTTTCCGAATCTTCATTAATTTGACAGGCAATTTCTGCAATGGTGTCAATAGCGTCTTTAGTAAATTCCAGCTCAACACCTTCTGTTTTCATCAAAGCAGTATATTGAACAATCAGTGCGTTTTTTGGTTCTGTGAGAATCCGCACAAAATCTTCCTGACTGAGTGCCTGCAGTTCGACACGTATTGGAAATCGTCCTTGCAGTTCCGGAATCATGTCCGACGGTTTTGTAAGATGAAACGCTCCAGCAGCAATGAAAAGAATATGGTCGGTTTGAACAGGTCCATATTTGGTGTTGACTGTTGAACCTTCGACAATCGGCAGCAAATCACGCTGTACGCCTTCTCTGGAAACATCTGGTCCATGAGAATGACTACGTCGCGAAGCAACTTTATCAACTTCATCTAAGAAAACTATACCGCTTTGTTCTACACGTGTAACTGCTTCACGTGTCACTTCTTCCATGTCAATCAGTTTGCTGACCTCTTCCTGCTGCAAAATTTTTCGCGCTGCCTCTATGCTGACGCGTCGACGTTTTGACTGCTTGGGCATCATATTTGAGAGCATGTCACGAATATTCATGTCCATGTTGTCGTTCATTGAAACCGGCATAAATTCCATCACTGCACCTGAAGGACGTTCGGAAACATCCAGCTCAACCATTCGATCATCCAAAATTCCGGAACTGAGTTTTTTACGAAATTTATCGCGTGTCGGGTTTTCAGGGATTTCTTCCACAGATTCGTCACTTTTGTTCTCGAGTGGAGGCAGCAATAGATCGAGCAAACGTTCTTCCACCATTTTTGCGGCTGCTTCCTGTTTGCGCTCCATTTGCTCTTGACGTACCATGTTGACGGAATAATCCGCCAAATCGCGAATCATCGATTCAACATCACGTCCCACATATCCAACTTCAGTAAATTTGGAAGCTTCTACTTTCACAAAAGGAGCATTGACCAACTTCGAAATACGGCGTGCGATTTCAGTTTTGCCGATTCCTGTTGCACCGATCATGATGATGTTTTTTGGTAAAATCTCATCTTTTAAGTCATCATCAAGCTGCAGACGTCTCCAACGATTACGCAGAGCGACTGCTACGGCCTTTTTTGCGTCAGTCTGACCGATGATGTAGCGGTCCAGCGCGACAACCGTTTCCTGCGGTGTCATATTAAGTTCTGTTGCAGATTTCATCTGTTTAATACTCCAATTCTTCGTAGGTAATTTTGTCATTAGTATAGATACAGATGTCTGCGGCAATTTTCATGGATTTTTCGGCAATTTTACGTGGACTGAGTTTTGTGTCTATCAGCGCACGCGCAGCCGCAAGAGCGTACATTCCTCCGGAACCTATTCCGATTAGTCCGTCATCCGGTTCAATAACATCACCGTTTCCAGAAATGATGAGGGAAGCTTCTGCACTGGAAACCGCGAGCAGGGCTTCCAGATTACGAAGCATTTTGTCCGTACGCCACTCTTTGGCAAGTTCTACCGCGGAGCGCAGCAGCTTTCCGTTGTACTGCTCCAGTTTTTCATCAAATTTTTCAAAGAGAGTGAAGGCATCTGCGGTTGAACCGGCGAATCCGGCGATCACCTTACCGTCAAAGGTGTTACGCAGTTTACGTGCGGAAGGTTTCATGATGGTGTTCTGCATTGAGACTTGTCCGTCTCCCGCCATCACAATACGTTTGCCCTTACGTACGCAGAGAATAGTTGTCATAAATTTATTAAGTAATTCGTGTGTCTAGTTTACCTAACTATAATAGCAGTTGAGAAATTATTGTCCAGACGAGAGATAAATACTTGTTTAGGACTGAAGACAGGATGCTGCGTTATTCATCATGCTGTGCGACAAAATATGCCACAACATAATTATATCCGCTCCAGAGAGAAATGACGGTTGAAGCCCAGAGGATGACAATACCAACCTCATGGGTTGGGATGCCGATGGTTGGGTAGTGAATGATGAGGAATCCCACAGCAAACATTTGTGAAATTGTTTTTAGTTTTCCTCCGGAGCTGGCTGAAATAACCATTCCTTCTGCCGCTGCGATGGAACGTAAGCCGTTAACAATAAATTCGCGGGAAATAAGAATTACTGTTAACAGTGCAGGCGCCCGTCCCATAGCTACCAGTAAAACTAGTAGAGCACCAATCAATATTTTGTCTGCAACAGGATCAAGTAATTTGCCAAGTTTTGTGGTTTGCCCTTGATGACGTGCCAGCACACCATCCCAGTAATCGGTCAGGCATGCAAAAAAAAAGACGAGCCATGTACTGAACAAGATCCAGTGTTCATCTTTACCAATTACCATACCAGCATAAATGAAAGGTACCAATGCTACCCGTAATGTGGTTAAATGATTGGCAGTCAGCCATTTTGAAAAGAAAGCAACCATGAAATATATTTCCTGTCTTGAGTTTTTTTGTTCGAATAGTATGATGCGCTGAACAAGGGGAAAAAGCAATTTACCTTTCAGTTTGAATCAAATTTATGAATTCACTGTAGAGATCTTGTGCAAAGAGCAGGATTAGCTAAATTATTTATTGCTTATGCGTTTTAATGTAATCGGTTGGAACTTCAGAAAGACTCCTGTTGAAGTACGGGATAAACTGTCGCTGACTCCAAAACAGCAGGTTGAACTTGGACAGCAGCTCAGCCGTCGTTTCAAGTTAGGCGGTGTTGTAATCCTTAGCACCTGCAACCGTACAGAGTTTTATCTTGTAAACGCGGAACAGCAACTGGAGCAAATCATTGAGATGCTGGAAGCGTATTGGAAACTTGACGAACTGCGGGAAAGTGTTTATACCATTCAGAATTTGGACGGTGTAAGACACCTTTTCCGGGTTGCCTCGAGTTTAGAATCGATGGTGCTGGGAGAACCGCAGATTCTTGGTCAGCTCAAGGATTCGTTTCAATCTTTCAGTGATGTGGAATTGACGGGCAAACTTCTTCATCCACTTTTTACACGGGCTTTTTCAACGGCCAAGCGTGTACGTACAGAAACAACAATTGCCAGTAATGCTGTTTCTATCAGCTATGCCGCGGTGGAACTCGCAAAACATATTTTTGAGGATCTGTCTAAGCAGAGAGTGATGGTAATTGGTGCAGGAGAAATGGCCGAATTAGCAGTGAGGCACCTCATGCGGAACGGAATTTCACAATTGTTTGTGACAAACAGGACATTCTCAAGCGCGGCAGAACTTGCGGAAAAATTTAATGGTATTGCTGTTCCGTTTGATCATCTTGAGCGTCATCTTCATGAGGCTGATATTGTCATCAGTTCAACCGGTGCACGTGACTATATCATCAGTCCGGAGCTAGTTAAGAACTGTTTGAGAAAGCGTAAAGCTAACCCAATGTTTTTTATAGACATTGCTGTACCGAGGGATATTGACCCTGAAATAAATAAGCTGCATGGTGCGTTTTGTTACGATATTGATGATCTGCAATCTCTCGTTTCACGCAACCAAGAGGAACGCAAGAAACAGTCTGTAAAAGCCGAAGAGATTATCGAAAATGAATTAACCGAACTGGAACTCTGGTTTAAGTCTTTGTCTGCAGTGCCGACTATCAGAAGTTTGCGTAAATCCTTCCATGCCATGGCAAAGGATGAAATGGAGAGAGGTTTGAGCCGCATGAAAGTCTTGCCTGAGTCAGAACGAAAAGAAGTAGAATTAATGGTACACCGGCTGGTGCACAAATTACTGCACGATCCATCACGCAATCTCAAGAAAATTGCGCATGCAGAAGACGCACATCTCTATCTGGATTCAGTAACAAAAATCTTTGACCTGAATCCAACTCCAGTTAACCTGGAACAGGCAGAAAAAAATCAACCCAGACTTAAAATCATCAAATCATAACTCATGCCCAACGCTTTATCAACAAGCGGTTCAAGGAAACTCACTTTTAAGATTGCAACCCGTGGAAGTCCTCTCGCTCTCTGGCAGGCGCGATGGGTGCAGGAAAATATTCTTGAACGATATCCTGGAATAACTGTAGAATTATTAATTTTAAAAACTACCGGTGACCGCATTCAGGACCGCCCGCTTTCGGAAGTAGGTGGTAAGGGGCTTTTTATCAAGGAACTGGAAACAGCTCTCCTTGACGGACGTGCCGATATGGCCGTTCACAGTATGAAAGACGTTACTGGATTTTTCCCGGAAGGCTTGGAAATTAAAGTCATTACTGAAAGAGAAGATCCAGGAGATGCGTGGCTCTGTCAAAAATATGGAGGCATTGACGATTTTCCGCAGGGTGGAGTAGTAGGGACAAGTTCATTACGCCGCGCTTCACAGTTAAAGCATCACCGACCGGATTTGCTGATCCGGAGTTTACGCGGTAATGTAATCACACGGCTCCGGAAACTTGATGAAGGAGAAGTCGATGCTACTATTTTGGCAGTTGCGGGCTTAAAACGCAGTGAGCTTGAAGATCGTATTACTGAAGTACTGCCGATGGAATGGATGCTTCCAGCAATCGGTCAAGGCGCGATTGGGATTGAAACACGAATCGGTGATCAGCAGACACTGAGCTGCATTCAGCATCTAAATGATAAAACTACCTGGGATTGTTTGCTTGCGGAGCGTACCCTGTTGACTGAGCTGGAAGGAAATTGTCAAATTCCCTTAGCTGGATATTGTATCTTAAACGGAGATGAGTTGTTTTTGCGGGCCTTAATTGCGGATCCTGAAGGCAAATCTGTTTTGCGCTACGAGGCGCGTGCCGCTCGTCAAGACGCTGTTATGCTCGGCCGGGAGGCAGCACAGTGGCTACTGAAAAATGGTGCAAAGGAAATTTTAGAAAAAGTTCATGCCGCCAAAAAATAAATTGTGAATTTATTATTAGCTAGATTTATCACTTTAAAATTGATTAACAAAAACTCATGAATGAATGCTGGAAAATAGCTGTTATCGGTTCCGGTCCTGCAGGATTTTATGCAGCAGGTGAGCTTTTTAGGCAGAAGTCATGGGAGATAAAAGTTGACATGTTTGAACGTCTTCCGACTCCTTTTGGATTGGTACGCGGAGGTGTTGCTCCTGATCATCAAAAAATTAAATCTGTGCAAAAAATTTACACTCGTATTGCGGAAAATGAGAATTTCAGGTTTTTCGGAAATGTAGAAATTGGACGTGATATTTTTCAGGCGGATTTACTAGAACACTATGATGCGGTCATTTACTCAGTCGGCAGTCCCGCTGACCGAGAACTTGGGATTCCAGGAGAGGATTTATCCGGAAGTCACTCTGCGACTGAATTTGTCGCATGGTATAACGGACATCCGGATTTTTGTGATTATAAGTTTGATTTGTCCGCGAGGAACGCGTTTGTGATTGGAATTGGAAATGTAGCGCTTGACGTGGCCCGGATACTAGCAAAAACTCATGAAGAACTGGCGAAAACCGATATTGCCGATTATGCGCTTGAAGCATTACGCGCAAGTCAGCTTGAAGACATCTGGCTCGTAGGACGTCGTGGACCTTTGCAGGCCGCCTTTTCACCGGCAGAGTTAAGAGAGTTCATGGAACTCGCAGATGCAGATGTGTTGGTCGAGAAAAATTTGCTTGAGCTGGATGCGGAAAGTCAGCAGATTCTGGAAACTGATGCCAGCAACGATACTAAGAAAAATATTGAGATTCTAAAGCAGATTTCCAAAAAAGATGTTTCTGGAAAAAAACGGCGAGTTCATTTTCTGTTTCTTACTTCGCCTGTTGAAATATCCGGAAATGAAAAAGTTGAAAAAATCAGTATGGTGCGTAATCAACTGGTGAAACGGAAAGACGGTAGTTTAGCTCCACAGGCGACAGCAGAAATTAGTGAAGCCGCAGCAGGGCTTGTCTTCCGTTCGATTGGTTATCATGGTAAAGCTCTTCCGGATCTGCCTTTTGATCAAAAATCAGGCACAATTCCTAATGAATGCGGACAGGTCAAGGATCCGGGAAACGGAAATGTTCTGCGTAAACGTGAATATGTCGCAGGTTGGATAAAGCGAGGTCCTGTCGGTGTAATCGGTACCAATAAACAGGATGCGGTGGAAACCGTGCATCGTATGCTGGAAACTTTCCTCAATGAAAAATTGGAAGCCAGAAAAAATTACGCTAATCCGGATATTGTTTCACTGCTCGAAAAGCGAAAAGTGGAATATGTTTCATTTGCAGACTGGAAACTGCTCGATGCTCATGAAACTGATGTCGGACAAAAACACGGACGTCCCAGAGTAAAACTCACTTCATTAGCAGAAATGCTGTCGGTAATCCATCAAGAAAATAATTAAAAATTCAATGATCTGCACCTACCGCTTCGGAAACACTTTTGTATCCGTCCCTTTCTAATAAATTTGCCAGTTCTGCTTTAACTTTCCTGACAAGCCCCGGACCTTCGTAAATCAAGGCAGTATAAATCTGCACGGCAGTAGCGCCGGCTTTTATTTTTTCGTATGCATCTGCTCCGTTAAAAATTCCTCCAACACCAATGATTGGCATGGCTGCACCAAGTTCAGCAAACAAAGTCCTGATCATCGCGGTGCTACGTTTCTGCAGTGGTACTCCACTCAAACCTCCGGTTTCTGTTTGATGCTTACTTTTTAATGCCGGACGATCTACAGTGGTATTGGAGGCAATAACACCCTGAATTGAAAATTCTTGAAGAACACGTACACTGTTTTCCAATGTGTCTTCATCTAGGTCAGGAGCAAGTTTAACAAGCAATGGAGTGTTGCGGGAATGATTCCGATCGAGTTCATCACGCCGCGTACAGACAGCATCCAGTAAAATCCGCAGTGCCTCTTTTTCCTGCAGATTACGTAAATCCTCTGTGTTCGGTGAACTGATGTTTAGTGTGAAATATTCTGCAAACGGATGGAGCGTGCTTAGTACAGAAACATAATCTTCAGTGGCATTTTCGAGTGTTGTATCTTTGTTCTTTCCAATATTGATACCGAGCATTCCGGAATCGATATTTGCAGGATAATCCTGGGACAGTTCAAAAATATCAGCATCTGCGGATTTGATTTTTAGTGTGTTTGCAACCAGCCTTTCCGCCATTTTCCAGGCTCCCTGATTATTGAATCCCAGACGGTTAATCACTGCTTGATCTTCTAATAGACGGAAAAGTCTGGGACGGGGGTTCCCGTCTTGCGGACTCGGAGTTACTGTGCCTATTTCAACAAAGCCAAAACCGAGTGCGAATAACGCGGGATGGATGCGGCCGTTTTTATCAAATCCAGCCGCAAGTCCAATTGGGTTTTTAAGAGTTTTAGAAAAGAGTTCTGTACGCAATAGCGGATTGTCCTCAATAAATTGCTGGCGTAAAAGCGGTAAAAATCCAGGGATTTTTGAGAAAAATTCTACGCTGGAGAGCATCCTTTCGTGCACTTTCTCAGCATCACCTGCAAATAAAAAGGGGCGTAGTTTTCGATAAAGAAAATTTAAGGGGAGTTTCAATTTTCAACCCATGATTCAGATTCAAAGCTAAAAAGTTCTGCATCCGACTCCCGCCAACTTCCCTGCGGAAATCCTACATTATGGCAAAGTTCATAGAGAAAAGTGATACTTTCCCAAGCTTGTGAAAACACAACTTCTACTAAAAAAAATCCTTTGTAGGAACTTTTACTGAGCTATAGTCAGTTTTTTTCTACCACCACAGCTTGCGGAGTGATTGTTCTCAATGGAGTCATAATATTTATTTCAAGGCTTAACTTCGGCACATTTATTTTTCCTTTGTGATCGGTAATAAAATATGTACTCTTAAGGCTTATTACTTTCTGACTCCATTTACATAATTTCCTTTAATAGCCCCATTTTTATCGAAATCAGTAACGTTCCAAGGGCTATCTTTCTTGAATTCTCCTACTAATTTGCCTCCGTCAGGAAAAAAGTATATTCCCTGTCCACTTTTTTTGTCTTCTTGCCATCCACCTTCATACTTGTGTCCCTCTAATTCTCCTCCTATAGGAAAAGTGAATGTTCCTTGCCCACTAAATTTCCCATTCTTGAACTCTCCAACATACTTCTCCCCGTTAGCCCAGGTATATATTCCTTTACCATGCCTAGTTTCTTTCTTCCATTCTCCTTCGTATTTGTTCCCATTTTGGAATTTAAGCAAACCATTACCGTGTTTTTTGCCACTTTTAAAATCTCCTATATACAGGTTCCCGTCTGTATATGTATAAGTGCCGCGACCATTCCTTTCACCATCTCTCCACTCTCCTTCGTATTTGTACCCATCAGGTAATGAAAGTGTTCCGGATCCATCTGGAATTCCATTTTTATTAATTGAACCTACATATTTACCATCAATTTCCTTTTTTCTGTTTTCAATCCAGACCCATTTACCGTCATCATTATGAAGAAACAATATTTCCCCTTTTTTCTTATCAAAGATCATTACTCCATTTACCCACTTTTTATTAAGGTCTCCTTTTTTATTGAATTCTTTGATATTCCAAAGTTTTCCTTTTTTAAAATTACCGGCTCTTTTTGCTCCATTATTCCAAGTAAATGTTCCAAGTCCATGTTGTTTGTCATTCTTGAACTCACCTTGATACTTAGATCCGCTACTATATATAAAAGTTCCTGTACCATTTTTTTTGCCTTTCTCCCACTGTCCTACGTACTTGTTACCATTAGGAGATGTGAATGTACCCATTCCATGTTTTTTCCCATCCTTAAAATGTCCTTTATAAATGGATCCACTTGTATATTTGAAAGTACCCATTCCATGTTTTTTCCCACCCTTAAAATCTCCAACATATTGGTTCCCACTGGGAGAGGTATATGTACCGGAACCATTCGGTTTACCATTATCTATTGTTCCTTCGTACTTATAATCTTTTAAGGCATCACCATCATCATCCCAAATCCATTTGCCATTCAACTTTCGAAAAAAGAGTGTGACCTCTATTTTATCTCCTACACCTATGATATTTGATCCTTTTACCGAACTTCCTATGAGTTTTCCGTCACTGTTGAAATGTTTAGTATTCCACTCTTTCCCATCTTTCCACTCACCAGTGACACTTTTACCATCAGGGAAAGATAAAATTCCTTTACCAGCGGGTTTCCCATTTAATATTATACCTATGTATTTATTTTGAAATCTTTCATCTCCATAAATCTCCCATACATTAACCGGAGATTTCTGCCAATGGTACAACACTCCTGTTTCTGCCGAATGAACTGATAATGGAAAAGTATAGAGTAAAAGGAAAATAAAGATTAGCGTCAAAAGTCTCATGAGTTTATTTTAGTTAGTTAGTTAGCATAATTCTAATATGCATATTGATAAGATAGTGCCATTCTCTTAATAAATTATTAATCACACCATAATATATTCCATTAATAATATATATTATTGAAATAGTTGAAAAAAATAAATTATTTACATAAGAAATAAACCTTTAGATTCAACGGAAAGAAACGCAAGGCTTTATTCGATGTCCATAAGGTGTCTATGAGCCAGAACCAATGATACCGTTCCATAAGTTCGAACCATAGCAACCAATTATACAACTACCTTACACATAAATACAGAAAGTAGTTAGATCCATTCTTGCC
>JAPKDT010000306.1 GCA_028822475.1 SAR324 cluster bacterium | reverse complement strand
GCACCCCAAGCGACCAGCATTACCAGAGTCATCAACCATGGATTCATTTTTGCCTTATTCTTAATTTTAAATTAATTTTAAAATTTATGCTCTCAATCCTACTGCCAAAAATAGAACGAATTTCATTATTTGGCAAGGCAATTCAATGAGCTGTTATACTTTCTCAGCCGGTAATGAATGAAACAATTTGATACACCCTGTTACTGTAGAGAAAACAATTTAATAATTTTTTCGGTTAATATATGTTTGTGTGTAATTCAACATTTATGATCCCCATTTATAAAGTGAACATCCTTCTCTTTGAGTACATCGCGTGATACGTTAAATTGTAATATTTTTTACCAAAAACAATTTTCTTAAAAATGAAAAAAATAATTCTATTCTCTTTATCACTGTTTATAATTACCGCTTGTACTACAACAAAACTTGCTTATGACTATGGTGATAAATTTGTGTCCTGGCAGTTGGACTCTTATTTTGAGCTGACTGATGAACAGGAAGACTTTGTGGAAGAACGTATGAAAATACACCTTGATTGGCACCGTGCGGAAGAACTTCCACGCTATAAACGCTTTTTAACTGATATTCAAAGCAGGGTGGAAGACGGGCTTACAATGAGCGAACTGGACGAGGGTTTTTCCAGATTTGAAGCAAAACAACGGCGCACATTTGAAAGGCTTATTCCTGATGCGGCTTTATTCTTGACAAAATTAAGCGCTGAACAAATCAATAATCTGGAACGCAAAATGTCAGAAAAAAATGAGGAGATGCTCGAAAAAGTTGAAGACAGACAGGAGTCGATTCAGGAACAGCGGGAAGAATTTTTGGAGGAGATGGAAGACTGGTTTGGAGAATTTGATCCGGTGCAACTGTTACAAATTAATAAATGGCAAACGGAATGGTATACAGAAACCTCTGAACCCATTGAGAGGAGGATGGAGTACCGTCTGAAATCACAGGCTCAAATATTGGCTTTACTGCGTTCTTTTCCGGATAAGTTGACTTTTGAAAAATGGCTGAGTGAGTGGACTCGAAGTTGGGGTCGTAAGATGAATTCTGCCAGAGACGCTCGAATTCTAAGGAACAAAGAGAGAATTTTGCAGGTTGATAAATTTATTACGCCTGAACAACGTCTGCACGCAATTCGTGAATTGGATGATTGGGTGGAAATACTAGAAGAGACAATTACAAATCACTAAAGTTGTATACGTCGAATTGTCTAGACTTTTCTTGATATTTCGCCAATACTGGATTTGTTTTGTAATGTAAAAATATTAACTTAATTCAAGAAAAAAGCTATGAGCGAAATGTTATTTACTTCCGAAAGTGTAACTGAGGGGCATCCCGACAAAATTTCTGATCAGATTTCAGATGCAATCCTGGACGCTATGCTGGAGCAGGACTCTGGCAGCAGAGTAGCCTGTGAAACCATGGTAACAACCGGTATGGTTGTTGTGGCCGGTGAAGTAACAACCAAAGCATGGGTTGACATGCAGAAAGTTGTACGGGATACAGTCGAAGAAATCGGCTATACCGATTCCAACATGGGTTTTGATTTTAACACTTGTGCTGTACTGATCAGTTTGGATAAACAGTCTCCAGATATTGCTCAGGGTGTTAACGAAGGTGAAGGCGCGCACACTGAACAGGGTGCAGGTGACCAGGGACTGATGTTTGGTTACGCATGTGATGAAACTCCGGAACTGATGCCTCTTCCCATTCAGTTAGCACACCGTTTGACCGAACGACTTTCACATGTCCGTAAAGACGGGACATTGAATTACCTGCGTCCGGATGGGAAATCCCAGGTAACTGTGCGTTATGTTGATGGCAAACCCGTATCTGTAGAAGCGGTTGTAATCAGTACACAACATGCAGAGGATGTGACTCAGGAACAACTGCATGAAGATATCTTGAAACATGTTATTAAATATGTGATTCCTGAAAAATATTTAGGTGATTCCACACAATACCATATCAATCCGACAGGAGTATTTGTAATCGGCGGACCACAAGGAGACTGCGGTTTGACAGGAAGAAAAATTATTGTGGATACCTACGGCGGAATGGGACGTCACGGAGGCGGCGCCTTTTCCGGAAAAGATCCATCAAAGGTAGACCGCTCAGCTGCCTACGCCGCGCGTCATGTCGCAAAAAATGTGGTCGCGGCAGGTTTGGCTTCACGTTGTGAAGTACAGTTGGCATACGCGATTGGCGTAGCGGAACCGGTTTCTGTTTCTGTAGAGACTTTTGGTACAAATAAAATTGAAGAGTCAAAAATCATCGAATTGATTCGTAGTAATTTTGAATTGAAACCTGCAGGACTGATTCGTGAACTCAACCTGTTGCGGCCAATTTACCAGAAAACAGCGGCTTACGGACATTTCGGACGTGAGCTTCCAGAATTCACCTGGGAAGCAACC
>JAPKDT010000035.1 GCA_028822475.1 SAR324 cluster bacterium | reverse complement strand
CTGGATTATGAAGACGGATTCGGCATACATCCTGATGAGAAAGAAGACGCAGTGGCCGTTCAGGGTGCAACAGAAGTCGCTGAAGGAATGAAGCAAAGTATTTTGCCGCCGTTCATCGGCATTCGGATTAAACCGTTTAATACTGAGTTTGTGGAACGTTCGGTGAGAACGCTGAATATTTTTATCAGTACATTGCTCGAAGAAACCGGCGGAGCGCTTCCTGATAATTTTATTGTAACGTTACCTAAAGTCGAAATTCCGGAACAAGCTGCGGCCCTGGTCAAGGTGTTTGAAGTTCTAGAAGCAGATTCTGTGCTGAATTCAGGCGAGCTCAAAATGGAAATCATGATCGAAACCACCCAGTCAGTTTTTAACGTAGACGGTGAAGTGACTGCCAGAAAAATCGCGAATGCCAGCGGGAACCGTTGCCTGGGTGCTCATTTTGGAACTTATGACTACACTGCCTCCTGTGACTTGATTGCGGCTTACCAAACGATGGACAACGAGGTCTGCGACTTTGCCCGGCAGGTGATGAAAGTCGCTTTTGGAGGATCCGGAATTTTTTTGTCCGACGGAGCTACCAACATCATTCCGCTAGCTCCCCATAAGGGAGGAAATCTTTCTGCTTTGCAAATTCGTGAAAATTTCGAAAGCGTTCACTCTGCATGGAAACTCTCGTACGGACATATCCGGCATTCGCTCGCCAACGCTTTTTACCAGGGTTGGGATCTGCACCCTGCTCAATTACCTGTAAGATATGCGGCTAATGCCGCATTTTTTCTGGAACAGTTACAGTTGTCAAGCGGGCGTCTCCGCAATTTGGTGGAACAGGCTTCTGAAGCGACTGTTAGCGGTGATGTTTTTGACGACGCGGCTACCGGACAGGGATTGCTGAATTATTTTTTCCGTGCGTTAAACAGCGGCGCGATTGATCCGGAAGATGTGGAAAACGCAGGAGTAACAGTGGAAGAAGTACTGGGAGGTTCATTCCGGAACATTGCTGAAGCACGCCGGAAATAGGGGCAAACTTTAGGCCTACCCCTGCTTTGTTTTTAAGAATCAATTTATGATTCGGTCTTCGGCAAAACTAGATTCAAGATCAAGGCTGCCAATCCACCTGAGGTGATTGCTGATCCAAAAATTTGCTGAATTGCTTTTGGAGTTTGGCTGAGAACTTCCGGTACAAAAGCAAGTCCCATCCCAATTCCTAGTGCGACTGCAACGATCAACATTTCACGTCGTCCCAAGCGTCCCATCGAAGCAATGATATTCACACCTGCAGCAGCAACTGTTCCAAACATTACTATCGTGGCTCCACCTAAAACAGGATTCGGCAGGGAACGAAAGAATCCGCCTATTACTGGAAACAAACCTAGTATCACCAGAAAAACTGCGAGGTACATGCCCACAAAACGGCTCGCTACTCCGGTCATCTGAATCACACCATTGTTTTGACTGAAGGTTGTGTTTGGGAAAGTGTTGAAAACTGCCGCTATTGCAGAGTTGACTCCATCTCCCAAAACACCGCCTTTGATGCGCTCCATATAGATCTCCCCCTCAACAGGTTCACCTGAGAGCATCGAAGTTGCTGTCAGGTCACCTGTAGACTCAATAGTAGTAATGAGATAAATGAAAGCTACGCCTATAAATGCAGTCCAGTTGAAAGCAAATCCATAATTAAAGGGAATGGGGATATTGACAAAAGGAAGTCCAGTCATATAGCCGAAATTGACTATGCCCATGTACCAGGCAACAAGATAGCCAACCATAATTCCACCCACAATTGAACTCATGCGGATCATTGGGTTTTTACTGCGGTTGAGGACTAAGACTACGACTAACACCAGAACTCCTAAACCAAGATTTTGAGCAGAGCCAAAAAATTCCGGTTTGTTATCCAACAACCATTTTCCACCTGCCATGTCAGTAATACCAGCTTTGACCAGACTGAGACCGATTAACATTACCACTGTACCTGTTACTACAGGAGTGATAATCCCTTTCAGAATATGGAGGAAGCGGCTTAGCACAATCTCAATAAAAGCTCCCACGAAACTAATTCCGAAAATGGTTGCCAGAATTTCATCCGGTCCACCGCCCTGACCTTTGACAATAAAGCCCGCGGTGAGAATTGCACCTAAAAACGCAAAACTGGTGCCCTGTACGCTCAACAAACCGGAACCGATTGGCCCAATTCGTTTGGTTTGGATGAAAGTTGCCACACCAGATACAATCAAAGACATACTAATCAAATACGGGATGCGCTCACCCAGTCCCAAAGCTCCCCCGATAATGAGCGTCGGCGTGATGATACCAACAATAATTGCTAACAAATGCTGCAACGCCGCATAAGCCGATTTTAAGGGTGACGGCTTGTCTTCAACTCCGTACACCAGTTCCAGTTTATCATTTCCTTGTTCCATAACTTCTCCTTTATTGGTTAAGAAATAATGGCGATTCGAAAAAACCTGAAGCGCCAGGACAAAAAAATAACCCTATCAGAAAACATTATTTTCGGTACAATAAAAAAAACAAAATTAATAACAAATACCGAAAGTGTACTTAGCTAATATTCAGTTAACAGGCTCTAAATCTGGATTATCCCCACGGCTACGTCCAACCTTTGACATTGCTCTCCAGACACCGTCTATTTTTATTTGAGAAATATCAGCAGTATAATCAGTAATCCGCGGGCCGTCATTAGCAAAGAGAGAGGAGCCAACCGCATAGATATCCACCGGGACATCCAGTTTCTCAAAGCGTGAAATTTTTGCAGTGTTAAATCCACCGGACACAACAATCTTAACACTCGCACACCATTCGCGCGCACGTACAGTCCACTCCTTGGGCAAATCCCATTTTTCCCAGGCGGAATCTACTGCATTCCGGACGATAAAAACTAAGCGCGGATTGACACCCATATCAAGTTCGGCCTGCCCCATCGGAGTTACCGAAACATCCCGAATTGAAGAGCTGGTGTCGAGCCGGACTCCAAAAAGCTGATAGCGCTGCGCCTCTGTTTCATTTCCGGCTTCCATCAACTCACGGTAACGCGTAAACATGCGCCGCATCACAAGCAGAGAATCTTTGACTGAATCATTATTGAAATCAACCAAGGCAATCCTGGGAATTTCAGGCGCGCAGGCGGAGGCGAAAGCCATCATCGTTTCAGCAGTATCACCAAAAAAACAGGCAATTGAGGCATGGGCTATCGTTCCTCCTCCGGCACCACCCCACCAATCTCCCTGTGCATCCGTTGAGATGTAAGGGCCGACACGAAGCTGATGATCATGATTGAAGCATTGCACAGCGACATTATACGCATAGCCGTCCGCGGCCTGAACTTCATGTAAATCAAAACGTGCTGGAAAGAATAAAACCGGTTTCCCTCTAGCGGCCATTAATGTTTCATAAACATTAGTAGCAACTCTACTGGAACGAGTGAGCAGGCCCAGTGTTGGTGTTTCCAAAAGAGCAAAATCACGGTAACGTCCTCGTACCCGAATCACGGGTTGGATTGAGGTTGGGTCTCCGCTGTAAGTAACGGTTGCTCCATCATGTACTGCTTCAACTTCCAGACGATTCCACGTATTTACGAATTTACCATTTCCATTAAAATATCCGCTGCAATGCTTGAGCATCATTAATGCTTTGTCCACTCCAGCGACTACCACTTTTCCACTGCGACGTGTGAACCACTGCATTTCAACTTCCAGATTTCCAACTTCTGTCTTTGACAAATCGACATCTCCAAATCTTAGCGCCTCACCTTTAAATACATAGCCTTGTTGCGCTAAAGTGCTCAGCATCACACCGATATTTTCAAAGTACTTGTCTGAATACCATCCACGACGCATGCGTTTGATATCAATTTTGAAGACGTCATTTGTCAGACGTTCACGATTAAAAATGGTCATATAAAATGTTAATAAAGTATTGTTTACTTAAGGCATTCGCAAAATTTGGTCATTCCTGCGAAGCTTGTCCTCAACCTGATCGAGGAGCGTGAGTCCAGAAACATGAATGTCATTTATATTTTTTGGGGATTTTTCGAACCTACTTCGGCAATACTAATAACGCGATTTTTGAATTTTATCAATAATTTTCTTTAGCTAAAGTTACCAGCTTTTACTTGCCAGTCTCAACAGGAGACCATATTTCCCAGCGTTCGAGAAATTCAAGCAAGTGCTCTTTGCCCGGCAGAGTTCCTTCTGTACTGAGTAAATTCCGGACGCCCGCCTGTTCTTCCGAATATTGCCGCTGATCAAAAAATCCGCCAAAATAAGCCATCCGCAGCCAGATCAAGTAGGTACTTAATGCATCACACTCGTTGTAGGCGACAATTTCGGCCAGACGGCCCTCCAACCACATTGGTGCAACCTCCTCTCCGCTCACTCCCATTTTTCCGGGAATTCCGCAAACGCTAGCCGTTTCATTCAGCGATGGATTAGACGATCCATAGCCACCCAGTATTTCTATCAAATCAACATGCGCCTCACTGTTGCGACTGTCAAAATAATCATCTCCCAACCATGGTTTTTCAGGACGTTTTGCAAATTTTTCTGCTTGAACTCCTTTTGCAACAGCGCGCTGCACAAGAATTTTTAGGTCAGCTTTGGCTGAATTGAAGCCAACCAGTTGAGGTTTTTTATCACCAACTGCTTTGAGGAAACATGACAGTATTTCGATCTCCGATGTTTGTTTCGGATCAGTTGCATCATGAGGCAGCGCTGTCAATGACAAAGCGACTTCACCGTTTTCCTTTACAGCACGAACAACCGCAGCAATTGAAATTACCCTGCAAATGGTGGTTTTGAGGTAAGGCATCGGATTCTCTTCATCCGCTCCTCCTTCTTCCCACATTTTCTGAATCACCTCTGCATCAGTTATTTCTTCCGCAAGTTGAAAAAGCCTGCGTCCCGCTTCCGGATCAGGTACCCATTCCGCGTCAAAGGCCCAAACAACTTTGTTGACTGATTTGAACATAATCCTTTTCCTTTGCTAAAGTAAAATGCCTCTCAAAGTCTAACGTTTTGCACAGGCATTGACAATCTAATCTATGATAGTGCAGTGTTTGATGTCAAGAAATTACAGGAGGGAATAATATAGCGGAGACGTTGACTGAAGTGTTGATTTTTTGGATGGAAATGCTATTTACTGTCATATGGCTGATTATCGTGAAAATGGAAGGACCGCCCCATAATTACGAATTCCATTATAAATATAATTTTCTGAAATAATAATAAAAGAAGACAGCTTTGTTTTTTACCACAAAGTAGATAATCGTGCTCACTTGTCTTAAATCAAGCAATTGTTTATACTGAAAATGTTCCGAATTTTTCCCTGAAACTAAGTTCATCAACACAAATTCCAAACTCCATGAATCTCAGCATAACTATCATCGGACATAATGAAGTTGAACACTTACGGGAATTACTACCTCAACTCAAATGGGCAGATGAAATCGTCTATGTAGACTGCGAAAGTCATGATGGTTCCCTGGAAGTCGCGCGGGAGACTGGCTGTCGTGTTTATTCACGTCTGAACAATACCAACCTAAATGTCAACAAAAGTTACGCGATGGAGCAGGCGTCCGGGGATTGGGTTTTTTATGTAGATCCAGATGAAAGGATTCCGGAAATTTTGGTATCGGAAATCGAAAAAGTAATTCAAGCAACTACAAACTCAGCCTTCAAACTGAAACGCCGCAATCATTATTTTGGAAAATGGCTACGTCACGGGAGTCAGTATCCAGACACGCAGTTACGTTTATTTAGGAAAGATTCCGCGCATTTTCCGAATCAGCACGTACATGAAAAA
The DNA here is from genome assembly GCA_028822475.1 of SAR324 cluster bacterium. GTDB lineage: Bacteria > SAR324 > SAR324 > SAR324 > NAC60-12 > Arctic96AD-7. The sequence goes on along the minus strand of JAPKDT010000035.1, from coordinate 7,006 downwards.
TTGGTGGTTGAGGGCAGCGTCGGTAAATTAGAAAACGATATGCTGCACTTTCCCTATCTGAACATCAGTCAATTTTTAAGCAAGTTTGATTTCTATACTGGCGTTGAGGCTTGTTATCTACGGGATTCCGGAGTACAGATAACAACCGTAAATTCTCTGCGCTTTTTCTTGCTCAAACCGTTTAGTCGTTTTTTGCGGCGCTATTTCCTCAAAGGTGGATTCCGTGATGGCTTGCCCGGTTTGTTCTGCGCAATTTTTGATGCACTGAATTTTGTTGTACGTTATTTTAAGCTTTGGGAATTGACACAGAATCCGGTGTCAAAGAGCAAATTCTGAATTCTGAGACTTGAAACGTATCTGTCTTCAGGAGGACGTTCCGTTCCGGAGGAAGTTGAGCATCCATTGCGTGATTACCTGAGGCTGGATGGAGCTATCCAGTGATTTAACGCCTGCCGCAAAAATTTCTGGTCCCAGGATTTGTTCGCGTAAATCCATCAAAACTTTTGTATATGCTTTCTCCAATTCTGGATGTGGCTGAAAAGTCAAAATATGATCATCAATCCGAAAAGCGGCATTAGGGCAAAATTCACTTTCCGCGATCAACTCCGCCCCTTCCGGAAGTTGTGTGACTTGATCCTGATGAACAGCCAGCAGTGAAAAGTTCTCCAAATCAGGATTGAGCCAAGATTTCGTTTTAATTTTCCTATATGAATGCACACCTACTCCCCAGCCCTGAGTAGCTTTTTCTGTTTTTCCGCCGAGTGCCCTGGCAATCATCTGGTGACCGAAACAAATGCCCAGCAACGGATGTTTATTACGATGTAGTTCAACCACATACTTTTCCAATTTTCGAATCCACTCTTCATCGTCATAGACACTGAAGCGGCTGCCCGTGATCAAATACGCGTCACACTCCTGAGGTACTTGAGGATATTGCTCAAGCTGCATGTCAAAAACCGAAAACTGTAATTCTGGATCAATGCTTTGAAAAAGCGAGATGAACATCCATGGATAGTCACCATGCTCAGCCTGTAAATTTTCATTGGTTGAATCACATTGCAGAATACCAATTCTCATAAGACGTCAGGAAAGTAGCGTAAAAGTTACATAATCTTCTTCTCCTCAAAGTATTGAAGAAGGAGTTTGTTGAAAAGCAGCATGTCACGATAATCAATTTCACCAATATTTGCAACCCTGAAAGTATCCTGTTTTGCACCTTTTCCAGGATAAATAGTAATATCGTTTTCATAAAAATAATCGTGCATCTCCATAAAATCATATCCCGGGGAATCCGGTTCAACAATTGCGGTTAATAATTTTGAATGTTGAGATTTAGGCAGGAGGAGTTCCAAACCTGCTTTTTCAAGACCATCCAGTAAAGTCTCATATGACTTAACATAACGCGCGGTGCGCCCCGCCTGGGTTTCTACAAAAAACTCATCCAGCGCCTGATTAAGAGCATAAACAATTTGCACAGGCGGAGTAAACTGAAATTGTCCTGTTTTTTCGATATAGCTATGATTACCCCACAGATTCAGGTACAAATTACGGGGTGGGATTTCAGCGGTTTTGGCGAGTTTTTCTTGATTGGCAATCACAAAACTTGTACCCGCCATGCCCTGGATACACTTGTTTGATGATGAGATTAAATAATCAATCGGCAGTTCACGCATGTCGATCGGCAGGCCGGCATAAGATGACATCGCATCCACAATCGAATCTACTTCGTATTTCCGACATAGTTCCAACAGTTCCGGCAGAGGATTGAGCATTCCGGTGGTTGTTTCATGATGCACAAAAACAAAATGCGTTAGTTCTCCGTCTTCTTTAAAAATAGCTTCCACAGCATCCACATCCGGATAATCCCCCCAGACCATCCGATATGTACGGTACGGAATACCATAAGCCTGAATAATAGTTTCTGCGCGTTTACCGTAGGCACCATTATCGAGAATTAATATTTTGCCATCTGGAGGCACAACCGAACTCAAAGCGGCTTCTACACCAGCTGTTCCGGAACCGGTAAAAATAACAGCAGTGTGCGTGGATTCACCATTGACTACCTGGACGACTTTGTTTAATACTGCTTGCGTCAGCTCACCAAATTCCTGCTCACGTGGACAAATGTCCGGAACCAACAGTGCCTCTTTGACACTGTCCGTCGTTGTGGCTGGTCCGGGATTTAAGAGAATGTTGCGTTTCATGGGTAAAATAGTTTGGAATGTTAAAATATGATATTGGTTCAGTTCTGATAATCTCCAATTCTACAAATATTTGTATTATCTGTAAAATGCAAATAAACAATCCTTTCGATTGATTCTATCAATAGAAATAGCTCTGCATTGACGATGTCGATTGACAGCTTACATAGTTTTCGCTTATTTTAGATGTAAGCAAAGGAAAGTTAAAAACCTTCAAAACTAAAATTTTTTTAAAGAGAGACATGAAGAAAACATTTGAGATGGACATTTCCGCGGAAGTTCAGCAAGCATTAAAAACAGGACAGCCGTTAGTAGCACTGGAATCAACGATAATTTCCCATGGAATGCCTTATCCGCAAAATTTGGAAACAGCACATGCCGTTGAAAATATAATACGTGAGGAAAGTGCTGTACCTGCCACAATCGCCATTTTGAACGGCCGGATCAAGATCGGCCTGAGTCAGCATGAACTGGAACAATTTGCAAAGCACACTACTCCGCTAAAAGTCAGCCGTCGTGATTTACCGTTAGTACTTTCACAAAAACAAAGCGGAGGAACCACAGTTGCGGCAACTATGATTTGCGCTAAATTAGCAGGAATCGCCGTTTTTGTAACAGGCGGAATCGGCGGGGTACACCGTGAAAGCGAAAAAACTATGGATATTTCAGCTGACTTGATGGAGCTTGCTCAGACAAATGTCGCAGTCGTCTGCGCCGGAATAAAATCCATCCTCGATATTCCACGTACCCTTGAGTATTTGGAAACACAGGGTGTGCCCGTAATTGGTTACAAAACAGAAGAATTCCCGGCTTTTTATACACCTGCAAGCGGATCTATGGTGCAGGCACGTTTGGACACGCCGGAAGAAATAGCACGCTGCATGAAAATTAAATGGGAGCTTGGATTGGACGGAGGAATCGTGATTGGCAATCCTGTGCAACAGGAAGATGCCATGGATGACGCTATCATTCAGTTGGCAATATCCGCGGCGATAAAGGATGCTGCAGAAAAGGAAATTGAAGGCAAAGACGTGACCCCGTTTTTACTGGAACGCATCAACCAACTGACAGAAGGGGAAAGCCTTAAGAGCAACATTGCTCTAGTTTGCAATAACGCGAGTCTTGGAGCAAAAATAGCTGTCGCTTATCAAGCTCGGCTTTGATCCATCTGGGCAACTTGGGACTTCAATTCGGAAACGGCAAGTTCAACCAGAGAAGAGGCAATCGATTTTTCTAAAGCTTTATGAACAGAGCCTGCCACAATCTCTTTCAATTCTTTTTCTGTAAACCTGTAACTTTCACTACTTTCAAAGTCTTCATCAAATTTGTTGAATCCAATTTCATCTATTTCAGCAAAACCGGATTTTTTTTCGTCAAAAACTGTTTGCCGCTCAAAGTCCATGAAGGCATCTTCAGCTTCATCCCAACTGTCAAATACTTCTTCCTGGACTTCCGAAGATGCCTCAGAGTTTGTTTCCGTTTCGAATTCAGCATCATCGTCCTCAAAATCATCAAGTCCATTAATCACAGTTTCCTCAAGTTCTTCCACTATTCCATCTTCAGAACCATCCACTGCATCTAGGACATCATCTTCTTCCAGCAGATCGTCTAGTTCTTCCACCATGATATCCGCAAGATATTCTTCTGGCTCTACCTCATCCTCCGTTATTCCCTCAGCCACAATTGCCGCTGGTTCAATTCCTTCTTTTTCCAGATCATCTTCAGCCCGGTCAAAGTCCATGAAGGCATTTTCAGCTTCATCCCAACTGTCAAATACTTCTTCCTGAACTTCAGAAGACTCCTCTTCTAATTCTGTTTCATCGAATTCAAGAGCTTCCATTTGCTCACTCAACTCCTCAAGTTCACCAAGTGCACTTTCTTCGTTATCTTCCTGATCATCTAAACAGTCCTGTACCATAGAATTTATTTCCGCATCATCCGGATCCAAATTGAGCTCTATCTCAAATTCATCTGTTGAAGTTTCAAACACAAATTTCTCTACATCCTCAACTTCTGAATCCTCCTCAAATTCATCTTCTACTGAATCGGACAGAAGCATATTATCAAAGGGAATTTCCGCCTCAAGCTCATTTTCATCTGTGTTTTGTTTCAGTTCGTAGTCATCCAGTTCACTCCAAGTTTCTACTACGTCTTTGCTGATTTTCATGCCCCGAGACGATGTCGCAACAGGCTCTTCAAAAGAAGAAAGATTTTTAGGATATTCCGGCTTAAAATCAGTTTGATCCAAATTGATATCGGTCAAACCTTCTCTGAGTGTCTGCTCCAAGTCAGGAGGCCTTGTCCATATTTCGCCTGGCTCCTCAAAATCATTAAGCTCAAGATCAATCTCTGTTAACCCTTCACGTAATTTTTGTTCCAGATCTTCAGCCTGATCAACAGGACTGATTTCAGCTTCTTCATCTTGATCAACAGGCCTGCTTTCAACAAGTCTGCTTTCAGCAAATTGATCTTCCAAACCTGAATGTTTAAGCTGCTCCAGGCCGTCCGGAACAGACTCTGCCTCAACCGGAAGAGCTGCTGATTCAGTTTTTGCTAAATTAGTTTCAAGCTCATCTTCATCGAGTTTAAGATCAAATTCAAAACCATCGTCCGTTTCGAGTTCGTCCTCCGGGATTTCATCTACAACAGCGTTCATTTCAGCGTCAGCACTTTCTTCCAGAACATCAACCCTCATTTCGTTTTCATCCTGAGACGATTCTTGCTCCTGAATTTCACTATCCGGCTGCCACTGAATAGCCTGATGATTATCCAGAATAATTGAATCCATATGGCTGCCTGGAGAAGAGTCTGAACCCAGTCCGGACTCGCTTTGCCTAAAGTCATCCATCTGCAGAGACTCTTCCTCACCATTTGCATAGGAGGTGTTTTTTCTCTGTTTGATTTCTTTTAACTGATTTTCAATCGTACTCATATCAATTAAAAAATCTTCATCATTTTCGTCCGGTTCTGAACCAAAGTTTTCATCCAAAGTTATAAAAGGGCTTAGCTGTTCCTGAAGCATCGAGGCTTCAAAGGGTTTACGTAGTAATCCGTTTATTTTAAGTTCTGAAAGTAACAGTTCGTCAACCTCATCTTTCGCATTTGCAAGCAAGATGATCGGTATATTTTTTAAGTCCGATTCTGTGCGGATCTCCCTGCATACCTTGTAGTCTTGTTCACTGTCAGAGTTACTGAGAAATATTAGATCCGGTTTCTGCTTAGATGCCTGCTGAACAAATAAATCTGGATCTGACTCCGGGCTAATTGTAATATCACTTTCCTTCAAAGATACTGCAATTACCAGTTGAATTTCAGGATTTTCCTCAAGTACAAGAATTAATTGAGTCATGGATTTTATTATTCAGGCTCTCAAAGTGCTATTATAAAGTCACCAATTTATTGTATATCTACGATACTAATTCAGTGCTTTTATGCAAGTTAATGCCCTAATTTTTGCACAAATATAAAGATTGTTTGTTTATTTACTTTGTACCTTTTTTGTAGAAACTTTATCTTAGATGAAGAATTTTTTATATTAACTAACAAAGATCCGGAAAAGTGGCTTTCAAAATAATCCCAAAATACATTGCGTCAGAATTTATCCATTATTTTCTGTTGTTTTTCTGTTCTTTTGTTTTGATGACACTGGTAGGAAATTTTTTTGGAAATTTAAGTAATGTTTTTTCGAGTTGGTTAAGTTTTTTAAAGTTTCTTCAGGAAACAGCTTTGCTGCTGCCTTTGTTGCTCGAACTTATTATCCCTATCACAGTTTTGCTGTCCACTATCGCCGCATTCAGTTCTTTGAACAAGAACGCAGAACTACTGGCCATGCGCAGTTCCGGAATCGGCGGTTGGAGCCTGGCATTTCCGGTGTTGGCAGTTTCAGTATTCATTGCGGGATTTGCTTATTTCAGCCAGAATTACATGTACAACTGGATGCATCAAACATGGGTCAAACAGGAAAATTCAACCCGTCTGGTACCGCTCTGGAAAGTCGGTGAAGATCAAAGCATTTACTATTTTGGCAACCGCCAGCAAGATGGCCGTTTAAGCTCAATCACCTCATTTCACTGGCAGAAAAAACCCTTCCAGCTCGTAGAAAAAACCGCGATTGAGAGAGGTGAACAACAAAAAAATTCCTGGGTTTTTCATAACGTTATCAGGTATCTTTTTCAGGATGAAAGTCTGCAACTGGAGCACGTTGAGCAATGGCGCGTTGAGACAGAAAAACTTCCGACCGTACCTTTTGAGAATCCCGTTTCTCCGCATCATCAACCAATCTTTGACTTATATGAAGAAACGATTAAACTGCAAAGTGAAGGTCAGGATGTTACTCGACATTGGGTTGAGTTTTTCCAGAAAACCGCTTATCCGTTTCAAATATTTATCATGGTCTTGATTGGTCTTGGATTATCCGCCTCATACAACAGACGCGGTACGGCAGCAGAGTCTCTGGCGATCAGCTTCTTATTAGGGATACTATTCTGGATGTTCAATCAAATCACCATGGCAGTTGGAAGTGCAGGTCTACTTATGCCTTTCCTGGCTGCATGGAGCGGAAATATGATTTTTCTCGCGCTGGGCCTCTGGTTGTTGTCTTATAACCGTGTGTAAGTTATTTTAAATTTTGAGAACAAATTTACACGAAAAAATAACGACGTAATACACAGAGCAAAGGACACACATCCTCTGCCGAAGACCGGAGGTTAATAGCCTTATCAGACCACCACTAATTATAATCTGGATACTGCTCTATATTAATCCCTGTTGACTAAATAAGAGCAGGATATTTCTTGGTGATTTCT
>JAPKDT010000305.1 GCA_028822475.1 SAR324 cluster bacterium | reverse complement strand
CCACTGTTAAGTCCAGGAGACAATCTGGTTTCGATCATTCTCCAAAGTTTGAAACAATCTAACCTGAGTTTGGAAAGTGGAGATATCCTTGTTATTGCACAAAAAGTTGTTTCCAAAGCAGAAGGGCGTTATGCCCGATTAGCAGATATTAATCCATCGGAACGCGCCTTTAAATTAGCAGAGATCACTGGTAAAGACCCGCGTTTGGTGGAACTGATTTTATCAGAATCACGTGAAATTGTTCGCCATTCTAAAAGTACAATCCAGAGTTCCGGAGTTGTTGTGGCTGAAAATCATCATGGTGTAGTGCTGGCCAATGCGGGTATTGACTCTTCAAATGTGGGATCAGAAAGTGAGGATGAAAAGGTTTTGCTGTTACCTGTAGACCCAGATAAATCAGCAGAAACTATCAACAAAGAACTTCAACTTAAATACAAAGTAAGGCTGGCTGTCATAATCAACGATAGTTTGGGACGGGCCTGGCGAAACGGCACAACTGGTACAGCAATTGGCGTTTCTGGAATCCCTGCACTTCTAGATCTACGGGGTCGACCTGATCTTTTCAAAAAACCTTTACGTGTTAGCGAGGAAGCGATTGCCGATGAACTTTCATCTGCTGCCTCACTTTTGCAAGGACAGGCAGATGAAGGCCGTCCAATAGTTTTGATTCGTGGATTTAGTTTTTTAAAATTTGCATCTTCGGATACTGGAATTTCTACATTGATTCGTCCGAAGGAAAAGGATTTGTTTCGATGACTAGTTCTGACCTCAAAGTATCTTCTAAACATTTTATTTCAGAGAGTCCTGTGTCAACAATTCTAGCACTTTCCGGAGGCATCGGAGGAGCTAAACTTGCTTTGGGTTTGACTCATACCATGTCTCCAGAAAAACTAATGATTGTTGGAAATATCGGAGATGATTTTGTACATTGTGGTCTGCATATTTCACCGGATTTAGACACCCTGATGTACACACTTTCTGGAAAATCAGATCCGGAAAAAGGATGGGGCCTTGCCAAAGAATCCTGGACTGTCATGCAAGCTCTGGTCGAATTGGGTGGTGAAACATGGTTTCAATTGGGAGACAGGGATTTAGCAACACACCTTGAGAGGACACGTAGACTTTCGGAGGGAGATTCACTATCAGACATTACAACTGATTTTTGTCATAAATTTGGAATTTCATCACGAATTATTCCAGCCAGCAATGATTCTGTAAGAACAATTGTTGAAACCACTGAAGGGGATTTTAAGTTTCAAAATTATTTTGTCCAAAATCGATGTCAGCCAATCGTTGTCGGCCTACGTTTTCAAGGAGCTGACAAAGCTTTGCCTCATCCGGAATTTATCGAAATACTCCAGAGCCCTTTTTTAAAAGCAGTTTTGATTTGTCCGTCCAATCCATTTCTCAGCATTGACCCGATTCTTGCCGTGCAAGGAGTTCGGGAAGCATTACAGGGCTGTTCTGTACCAGTAATTGCGGTTTCTCCGATTATCGGATTTGATTCTGTAAAAGGTCCAACCGCAAAAATTATGAGGGAACTCGGTCTACCAGTTTCTGCAATTGCTGTTGCAAATTATTATCGTGATTTTCTCGATGGTTTTATCTTAGACACACAAGATGAGAAAGAAGCTTCCGAAATCCAGAAAATGAATATTTCTGTTAAAGTTGCAGATATATTGATGAAAGATCTTGCTACCAAGACTAAGTTGGCAAACATAGTTTTGGATTTTTCAAATAATTGTAACAAACGCAATTTAAATTTACAAAAAAACGGTTTGTCATGTGGGGCATAATTCCAATCAAAATTCTAAACCAAGCCAAGCACCGCTTGAAACATGTTCTATGTCCGGAAGAACGACAAAAATTTTTTATGGCCATGTTCGAGGATGTGTTATCTACAATGATGTCAGTTCCTGATTTTGAACAAGTTGCTGTAGCAACCATTTGCCCAGCAGCCAGTATTATTGCAAAAAAATACGGTGCCACCGTTTTATCAACAAGTCAGGATGAAGGTCAAACAGATGCAGTCAGGCGGTCGGCTGAAATTTTGGATGCCAAAGGAATTTCAAGTATGTTGGTGATTCCAGGAGATGTACCCTTGGTAACTGTCGAAGAAATTAAGATAGTTCTTGAATTACATGAAAAAGCGCCCTCAATGACTATTGTACCTGCATATGACGAACTGGGATCAAACTGTATTGCGCTTTCTCCACCAACCGCTGTACCATTGAGTTTTGGCCCGAATAGTTACTTTCCCCACTTGGAAACAGCACGTAAACTGGGACTTGCAATGCAAACCCCAAAACTTCCTGGGCTAGGTTTGGACATTGATACTCCCGAAGATTTACTAAAGCTATCTAGGCAAACAGTTTGTACAAGGGCACAGGAATATTTACTAAAGAAAAATATTGTGGAACGATTAAACAACAAATGAAAAAA
>JAPKDT010000304.1 GCA_028822475.1 SAR324 cluster bacterium | reverse complement strand
GGATTAAGATCGAAAGTGGAAAATCACAATTAGCATCACGCAATTCTTTAACATATTCTTTTTCAAATGAGCCTAAAATGGCATAACTAAACTTTTGTTTTTTCATTTCCTGCCAAGCGGCAAAACCAGCACCCTCTCCTTTGACTTCCACATACAGTCCGGTTTTCAGCTCCAGAGCGAGAGTAACTACATCCGCAAAAGCAGGAATGGTTCCGCCCTTGAGCAAAGGTAGTTTCTTGATTGTGTTCCAGTCTGTTTTCTCCAGACAAATATCTTTTCCGGAAACCCGAAGCAAATTGGAATCATGGCATACCACACAAACCTTGTCCCTGGTAAGATGCACATCTACTTCCCACATATCCGCACCCAAAGAATGTGCGACAAGAAATGCTCTCAAAGTATTCTCGTTAGCCCACGCTGAAGCTCCACGGTGTGCAATAATTAAGGGTTGGTTCCGACGATTGTTAAGTAAATTATGAAGAGCTTTATGGCGTCCCTCGTTCATAAACGTTTGCCTGATTTGTCGAAAAAGAGAAGTTGTTCAGGCTGAACCCCCCAGTCTACTTTTGTTCCTGGCGAGAGAGGAGAAACATCAGCAGGTTGAATAGAACGCAGCAGGCTACCATCTTTCAAATTTATATCGTAAAGATTTTCACGTCCCTGAATTTCTACAAACGAAACGGTTCCTGGAATTTTGTGGGGATGATGAGGCTGATAAAATTCCGGTCTGACACCTAATCTAATGCTTGTACCGTTGGGAGGCACTTCAATGTTTTCAGGTACTGGTAGTTTAAGGTCTACACTTTGGATTACTACGTTTTCATCAGAAACAATTCCATCCAAAAACGCAATTGGTGGATTGCCTAAAAAACTGGCGATAAAATCATTTTCTGGATATTGATACATTTCAGCCGGACGTGCTACTTGTAGGATTTTTCCATCTTTCATGATGGCAATACGGTCACTCATGCTCATAGCCTCAACTTGATCATGCGTGACTAAAACCGCTGAAATCCCTGTTTCCAATTGTACGCGGCGTATTTCGGATCGCATTTCCAACCTTAGTTTTGCATCTAGATTGGCTAAAGGCTCATCTAACAATAATGCACCGGGCTTCCGAACAAGTGCACGTGCCAAAGCTACACGTTGCTGCTGCCCGCCGGAAAGCTGTTCTGGACGTCTGTCCATCAAATCTTCAATATGAACAAGTTCAGCCATTTCCCCCACTTCTTTTTTAATTGTCTGCTTGCTTTCGTGGCGTACCGTCAACGGAAACGCAATATTCTGGGCAACTGTCATGTGAGGATAAAGGGCATAAGATTGGAATACAACTCCAATATTTCGCTGTTGAGTCGGAGTATGAGTTACGTCTTTTTCCCCAAAAAATACCCGTCCCTCATCCATTCGAGCAATCCCGCAAATTGCAAAAAGAGTTGTGGATTTTCCACACCCTGACGGACCTAGCAAAGACAACATTTCGCCTTCTTTGATTATCAAGTTCATATTTTCGATAACGGTCAGATCACCGAAACGTTTTGTAAAATTTTCTATGACAATTTCCATCAGCCTTTTGTTCCTCCACCATAAATGTTCATTAACTTGTCCTGAAAGAAGAGATAAAATATGATCACTGGAGTGGCATAAAACAAACCCACCGATTTGAATAAATTGAAGTCAAAGTGTTGGTCATCAGATATTAATGAAGCAAGATATACGGACAACATTTGCACTTCATTAGCAGGAGCCAGTATAGCTGGTAAAATGTATTCGCTCCAACCTTCCAGAAACGAAAAAAGTCCGAGTGCCAAAAATCCAGGGCGAACCTGCGGTAACACCAAGCGATACCAAACCACGAAGCGGCTAGCGCCATCCTGAATCCCGGCCATTTCGATTTCCCATGGAACTGCGTCATAAAAGCCTTTCATAATCCAAATCCCCAAAGGTAGTTGCAAAGAGGCTTTGACCAAAATAACTCCGAAGAGTGTGTTGTACAGGCCAATCATCTGCAAGACCAGAAAAATCGCAATTATCAGCGTGATTGATGGAAAAGCGTGCAACATCAATATGCCCGCCAAAAACTCCTTACGAAAAGGGATGTTGAGACGTGAAAGAGCATATGATGCAGTTGAGGAAACAGATAACACAATAATTGTAACCGAACTTGCAAAAATCAGCGTATTGAGCATCGCCAGCCAGACACTTGCCTTGCCTTCTATATTTTCCCACAAAAAGCGCCAGTGTTCCAAAGTGAAGCGGTTAGGCATCATTTCTCCCGGAAGTGTGTCAGTTACCGTGTCCACAAACAAAAAGACATACATGAAAATGATAGGCACTGAGGCGATTGTGAGACCTACAACGATGGGCCAATTTTTAAAATTATGCGACATTTAGAATTCCTATTGCTCAATTTTTGGAGTTTTTACCAATTCATTAAAACGAAAGAA